>CAMLKN010000165.1 GCA_946480655.1 uncultured Devosia sp.
TATCGGTGAGCTTGTCGGCCACCGCATTGGTATCGGCCTTGAGGCGGGCAAAGGCGCCCTGGTAGTCGCCCTGCATGCGGTGGGTCAGGTCGGTATTGGCGAGAGCCGCGAGCACCGAGCCGGTTTCACCCAGGCCGCGATCCACAGTTTCCACCAGGCCATTGACCGAGCGGGCCAGGGTGTTGAGTTCGTCATCGGGGAATTCCGCAGTGACGCGCTGGGAGAAGTCGCCGGCAATGGCGGCATCGACCACCTGGCCGAATGCCCGCTGCAATTCCTGCATCATGGCGGCGCGTTCGGCCTGGCTGGCCACGATGCGCGCGGCCTCGGCCTCGGTCATCTCGTTGACCTTGAGCGCGTTCTCGCGGAACACCTCCACAGCCCGGGCCATGGCGCCGATTTCGTCGGCCCGGCGGGCGCCCTTGACCTCGACCTCGAGATCGCCGGCGGCGAGGGCTTCCATCGTGCCGGTCAACCGGCTGATCGGCTTGCTGATCGAGCGGGCAAAGAAGAAGCCGGCCACGGCCGCAATGGCGAGCAGGATGCCGCCCAGGGCCAGCGTCATGTTGCGCATGTCGGTGATCGGGGCCAGCGTCTCATCCGCGCCCATGGCGGTCACGATCGCCCAGTTGGTGCCGCTGAAAGAGACGGGCTGTGCCGTCAGGATCAGGTCGAGGTCGCGATAGTCCGATGACTGGCCGCTGGCTGCCTCTCCTGCGAGAGCAACATCAACCACCGGATTGGCAAAGGCGGTCACCAGAGCGTCCTGCTCTTCGGAAAACACCGAATCCGAGCGCATCACGCCATCGGCGCCGACCAGGAAGCTCTCCCCGGTCTCCCCCAGGCCTTCGCGGTTCGCCGTGATGGCGTTGATCGCATCGGTGGAAATGGCCACTGCCAGCACACCGGCCAGCTTGCCGCGATTGTCGAAGATCGGCGAGGCCATGAAGCTCTGCGGACTATCGCCGGCCGCCGCATAGGCTGAAAAATCCTCGAAGGCCACCTGGCCCGGTTCGGTCAGCGCCGAGGCGGCGGCAAATGCCCGGCCCAGACCCGTAGCGGCGCTGGCGCCACCGGGGGCGAAATTGCCGCCCAGGTCGTCGCGCTTCTTGACCGAATAGATCAGGTTGCCCTTGGCATCGAGCATGATCAGGTCGGCATAGCCGCGCAGTTGGACCTGCTTGCGGTACGCGCCATGCACGCGCGAATGGATGAAATCGTAATTGTTCTTCGTGACTTCCGTGCTGGTGTCGAGAAGTTCCCGGTTTTCCGGATCGGGGTTGTTGTCGATATAGGCGGTCCGAACGGCCACCACCGGGTCGATGGGAGGATTGCCGGTGGAGAACAGCGTCCAGTTGATGCCCAGGTCGCGCATGGCCACCTGGGTGACTTCAGAAGTCGCCGTGATCTGCAGGTCCTTGGACACATCCTCGAAATAGGAGCCGATCTTGCCCGCCAACTGGCTCGTGACCGACTGCAACTGCCGCTGGGTCATCTGCTCGACCGTGGACGAGGCAATCAGATAGCCCAGGATACCAACGCCGGCGCTAACGACCAGGGCCGAGCCCAGGAGCGCCAGTGGCAGTTTCTGGGCGATCTTCAGCTGCGGAATGAATTTCATGAAATCTCAGCTCCCCAAACCCGGCTTCTCCCCCCATATCCCCCGAACCGAGCGGTTCCGGTATGGAAGCCGATGCGCCATCGGCGCGCTTACGGGTGCAAACGATATAGATGGGGAATTAATCACTTCTTACGGATAAATGCCGATGGCTCAATTTTTAAGCAAATGCCCATCGGGGAAGCATTACTTCCGCGCAAACAAAAACACCCCTGCCGGTGGACAGGGGTGTCGCATTCAACCCTACGCCGCAATCAAGTCAGGGCGCCGATCACCGCCTCGATGCGCTTCTTCATGGTCGAGGCATCGAAGGGCTTGATGATGTAGTTGTTGACGCCGAAGGAAATCGCTTCCTTGACCTGTTCCTTGTCCGAGCGGCCGGTGGCCATGATGAAGGGCATGGCCTGGGTGCGCGGATGCTTGCGGATCACCTTGAGCAGGGTGAGGCCGTCGATGTCTTCCATGTTCCAGTCGGAAATGATCAAGTCGACATTGCTCTTTTCGAGCTTGCCCAAGGCGTCGCGCCCGGACTTGGCCTCGATGATGTCCTTAAAGCCCAGCTGGGTCAGGATGTACTTACAGATGCCGCGCATCGACTGCTGGTCATCGACGATCAGAACGCTCACAGCGCTTGCTTTTGGCATGGTGATTCTTACCTCTACGCGCCTTCGGCCTTCGGGCCGCACTTGAACCCAGACTCTAGGGATCAAGCGTTACAAATGTCTCAATTGCTCGATCGGCATTGTCCGGGCAGGGTTCAGGCAGCCGATTTGAGTTTGACCAGGGCATTGGCCAGCTTGGCGGCAATCTGCTCGACGGGCGCCTGCTCGACGACGGCACCTTCCTCGAAGGCCACGCGCGGCATGCCATAGACCAGGGCCGACGCCTGGCTCTGGCCCACCGTATAGGCCCCGGCATCGCGCATCAGCTTGAGGCCGCGGGCGCCGTCGCGACCCATGCCGGTGAGAATGGCACCCACCGCCATCGAGCCTACGGTCTTGGCCACCGATTCAAACAGCACGTCCACGCTTGGGCGATGACCGCTTTCGAGGCCGTCCTGCCCGAGCCGGCATTTGAGCTGGCCCGAAGATCGCTCGACCCGCAGGTGATAGTCGCCGCGCGCCACATAGGCATGGCCGGCCAGAAGCGGCATGCGATCCTCGGCCTCGACCACCTTGAGCGCGCACAGTTCGTCGAGCCGGGCAGCGAAGCGTCCGGTGAAGCCGGCCGGCATATGCTGGGCAATGACCACGGGCGGACAATCGGCAGGCATTTCCGAGAGCACGGCGCGAATGGCTTCGACGCCCCCGGTCGAGGCGCCGATGGCGATCAGTGCCCCCTCGGGCGCGGCGGCCGTCTTGAGTGGAGCCTTGTTGACCTTGGGGACTTCGGCGCGGCTGGCCGACCGCCCACGTACGTCGGACTTGGCCGCAGCGCGGATCTTGTCGCGCAGGCCGGCCCCGAAGGCATCGAGCCCACCGGCGAATTCGGCGCTGGGCTTGGCGACGAAATCGACCGCGCCCAGTTCGAGGGCAAGCAGGGTCTCGCTGGCACCCTTCTTGGTGAGAGTGGAAACCATCACCACCGGCGTCGGCCGCAGGCGCATCAGCCTTTCGAGAAAAGCCAGCCCGTTCATATTGGGCATTTCGATGTCGAGGGTCACCACATCGGGGTCGAGCGCCTTGATCTTCTCGCGCGCGTCGATCGGGTCGACCGCCGTGCCGACCACGTCGATGTCGCCATCACGCGTCAACATGCGTTGGAGAACCTCACGGATGAGAGCCGAGTCGTCGACGACCAGAACCTTGATGCTCATCATGCAGCTCGCTTGTTCAGTTTTTCCTTGGCCTGGTAGATCGTCTTGCCCACCAGCCGGAACCCATCACCACCCGTTCCCAGGTTTTCCGAGTGGCCGATATAGAGGAAACCCTCCGGCGCCATCAGCTTGGCGAACCGGCCGAACACTTCGCCCTGGGTGGGCTTGTCGAAATAGATCGCCACGTTGCGGCAGAACACGGCATCGAACGGACCCTTCATGGGCCAGGGGCCAATGAGGTTGAGCGGCTTGAACGACACCAGGTCGCGCACGGCGGCGGGAATGCGGATCATGCCGTCGCCCAATCTCTCGAAGGGGCGCGAGCGCTCCGCGGAAAGGCCGTTCAGCTCGTTTTCCGGATAGACGCCGCCGGCCGCCTTGGCGAGCACGGCCGTGTCGATGTCGGTGGCGAGAATCTTGAAGTCCCAGCGCTTGAGCTCGGGATAGGCGGACAGGAGGTCCATGCCGATCGTATAGGGCTCCTGGCCCGTGGAGCAGCCCGCCGACCAGATTCTGAGGCGCGCGCCTCGCGGCCGCTCGCTCATCAGCGCGCCCACATAGGAGCGCAGATGCTCGAAATGATGGTCCTCGCGATAGAAGCGCGTGAGATTGGTGGTCAGCGCGTTGACGAAATCCTGCCCGTCCTGGGCCGTGCCGCCACGCTCCAGATAGTCGACATAAGCGTCGAAGCTCGGGAGCCTGAGCGCCCGCACGATCTTGGAGAGGCGGGACACGACAAGGGTCCGCTTGGCATCGCTGAGCGATATGCCGGCCACGGCATAGACCCGGGCCTTGATCCGCGCGAACTCCCGCTCGCTGAGGGAATATTCCCCCTGTTCCATGCAACCACCCCTTTTATGCCGGTTTCTTCCGGACCTGGAGCGTGGTCAGCAAAAGTTGGAGACTTTTGCGGTTCGACCACGCGACGACTAAAGGACTAAAGCATCGCCCCGACGCCGTCGGCCCGATGCTTTAGCTGGCAGCGCGCTGGCTGATGCCGATCTCCTGATCGGTCGGGCCAGCCACCGGCCTTGCGGTCATGGCGGGCACCTCGTTGCGCCCGGCCACAGCTGCAATCGGAGCGATACTGGAGGGCGCATTGCTTAGATTGCGTAAATTCTCGCGCAGGGCAGCGGTGATTTTTTGCAGGCCGCTGGCTTCATCCAGACCGATACGGGCCTGGCTGCGCCCCTTGTCGGCGATGATGCGGATATCCTTGGCGCTGCGATTGGTGACCTGGGCCAGCTGGCGCACCTCGTCGGCCACGACGGCAAAGCCGGCGCCCTTTTCGCCCGCCCGCGCCGCTTCCACGGCGGCATTGAGCGCCAGCAGGTTGGTGCGGAACGAGACGTCCTCGATGCCCGCGGTCATCGTGTCGATTTCCTGGGCCATGCGGGCAATCTCACCCACCAGCGTCTGCGTCCGTCCGGCGGCCTGCTCGACCTGTGCGGCAAGCCCCTCGGCCTCGTCACCGCGTCGCCGCGCCGCGGCCAGATCGGCCTCCAGTTGCGCCATCTTCGCGACACCCGCCGCCAGGGCCTGGCGCCCGGTTTCGGCGGCCTGCTCGAGGTCGGCTGCCCGCGCCTCGAACTGCGCAAGCAGGGTCTTGACCGAACTGAGCCGGGTTTCGAGCGCCACGCGAGCCTGCGCCTCGTCGCGCTGCTGCTCGTCCAGCCCGGCAAACAGGTCGATGATCATCTGCGCTTCCTCGGCCAGCGGCAGGCCCGGATCACTGAGCGGCTGGCCGGTGAGCACGCTGCGCAATTGCTGCCAGCCCGCATCGAGCCGTTCGAAGGTCAGATTGAAATCCGCCAGCGCCGGACGGGCGGCAGCTGCGTCCGCCTGGAAGCGGAAGCCTGTCTGTCCCCCGCGCAGGGCGCCAAGTGCCGATTCGAGGTCGTCGTCCTCGATGAAGTGACCCGCCGGCTTGAGCTCGAGCGCGTAGCGCCCGGATGGCAGGGGGCGCCGATGGGCCACAAGGCGCCTGCCCCTGAGCATGACCAGCGCTTCTTCGGGCGCACCGCCGCCGCCATCGAGATAGCCGGC
>CAMLKN010000166.1 GCA_946480655.1 uncultured Devosia sp.
TCGCGGATGCGCTTCTTGAGCTTGCCCTTCTTGGCCTGCCAGGCCACGCCACCGAGCTTATCCAGCGTGACGGAGGCGTCGTCGGAGCCGTAGCGCGTCAGTAGTTCGATATTCTCGACCGGCAGGTAGAGTTTGGTATCGCCCGCATATTGCAGCTCGACACATTCATGCGGCGCGCCGCCTGCCTCGATCACCTTGAGGCCGATAAAGCGCCCGATACCGTGGTCGACATGCACGACCAGGTCGCCCGCCGACAGCGACGCCGCTTCGGTCAGCGCATCCGAGGCCTTCTTCTTGCGCTGTGGCCTGAGGATGCGCTCGCCCAGGATGTCCTGCTCGGAAAGCACCAGCAGGTCCTTGGTCTCGAAGCCGGTTTCGAGCGGCAGCACAACGAGCGAAGTCGTCGCCGCGCTGGTAGTCTCGGCATCCCGCCAGTTTTCCGCCAAGCGCGGGTTGGTGAGCCCGTGGTCCTTGAGCACCTGCGCCATGCGGTCGCGCGTACCGGCGCTCCAGCAGGCAATAATCGCCCTCCGCCCTGACCGCCGCTCGGCCAGCAGGCGGTCGACTACGGCCTGGAACAGATTGACGTCGGACGCCGCACGTTCGGCCGCAAAGCTCGGCGCAATATGCCCGCCCGCATCGTCGCCCCGCGCCGTGTTCGGCGACAGGAAAGGCGAGAACTGGACGACGGAAGCACCCGCCAGTTCCACCGGCGCCGCATCGAGATCGTAGAGCAGGTCCGGCTTGATCGGCTTGTAGGGTGCAGCCGCGCCGGCCACCTTGGGCGCCAAGCGCGCCGCCTCGCGCGCCTCGTAATAATCCCGGATCTGCGTCGCACGCTCGGCATAGGCCTCGGGGACCTGCTCGTCGTAGACAAATGGCGCATCGCCGACATAATCCGCCAGGCGATCCATGTGGTCGTAGAAGAAGGGCAACCAGTGCTCTGTACCCGAATAACGCGATCCGCCGCTCACGCTGGCATAGAGCGTGTCGTCGACTGTATTGCCGCCAAAGGCGGCGGTGTAGTTCTGGCGGAAGCGGCGAATGGTCTCTTCGTTGAGCACGACCTCGCTCATCGGCGTCAGGTCGATACGCTTCAATGTCCCCGTCGTCCGTTGGCTGTCCGGATCAAAGGTGCGGATCGATTCGAGCTGGCTGCCAAAGAAATCGAAGCGCAGCGGCGCCTCCGACCCTGCCGGGAACAGGTCCACCAAACCGCCACGCACCGCGAACTCGCCGCTCTCGCGGACGGTCGGCACCCTCAGGTAGCCATTGTTGGCGGCCCAGGCGACCAGCTTGTCACTGTCGACGACACGGCCCACCACTGCGGAAAAACTCATCGTCTCGACGAGGTCGCGCGGCGGCAGTTTCTGGATCAGCGCATTGACCGCCGTCAACACTACCGCTCCCCTGGCCCCGGCCGTCAGTGCGGCAAGCGCATTCATGCGCGCGGCAATCGTCACTGTATTGGGCGAGACGCGATCATAGGGAAGGCAATCCCAGGCAGGCAGCGTCAGGATCGTGTGGCCGGGGAGCATGGCGCCCAGCACTTCGGCCATGCGCTGCATGCGCCGGCCGTCCCGCGCCACGAAGACCAGGCTCGCCGTATCGTCCGGCGCGTCCTTGAGCCGCTGCTCGACAAGCCGCGCCAGCACCATGGGCTGCATGCCGTCCGGCACATTCGAAATGGTGCGCAGCGTTGGCGCCGCGCCAGCGACTACGTTCATTTTTCGATCCGGGCCTGATGATCGGCAATCACGAGGTCCAGGAATGCGCGGTCCACATGCGCCGGCGGCTCTTCCTGTCGCATCACCCACTTGAGCAGCGGCGGGTCTTCCTCGTTCATCAAGGCTTCCAGGCGGTCGAGCTCTGCCACGCCATAGGCATCGACATTGGCATCGGCAAAGGGGCCCAGAATCAGGTCCATCTCCTTGGTGCCCCGGTGCCAGGCCCGGTAACGCAGGCGCTTGCGGCGAATAGCAATGTCCTCACCGGCCGTCATTTGACACCCATGATCCAAATTCTGTTCTCGATTTGGACGCATGTTTACGCGCAAAAAACCGCTATGTCACGGCCTCATCGGCCGTGTCAAACAGTGCGGGCAGCCACTCGTCTAAACGATCCCGGTCAGCTTCAGCAGGCCATAGACGGCCAACCACGACAGGACGGCCAGAACCACGATGATCGTGACACGATTGACAAGTCTGAGTCTGCGCTTTCGGGCCTCGGCCGGGGGCCCGGCCAGGTCATTTGCCCTCTGCAAACCAACCTCCTCGAGGGATTAAATTCCCTTCTGAGGACGACACTGCGCCGCGGCGCAGCCTTTTTCAACACGGACTTTGGTCCAAAAATGATCGTGATCAATCTCGGCGCAGATATCTGCCCCGCATTCCGCCCGGCGCGATGATGTGCACAATGTCGGCCCGAGAATCGTGGCCTGAGGAATGCCCGTCCAATGTCGCGCCCTGACAGCCTCCGGCCGCTATTCGCTTCGCTCCACGCCATCAAGGGCGTGGGCGACAAGCTGGCCGCGCTCCTGACCCGGTTTTTCGGGGCGCCAGAGGGGCAGGAAGCCATCGTCCTCGACGTGCTCATGCACATGCCCTCTGGTGTTGTCGACCGCCGTCGCCAGGTCGGCATAGCGGAAGCGTATCTCAACCAAGTCGTCACGCTGCGCCTCCATATCGACCGCCACCAGCCCCCGCCGCGTGGCAAGCCGCATATTCCTCACCGCGTCTTTGCACATGACGAGACCGGGGAAATCCAGCTCGTCTTCTTCCGCGCCCAGGGCGGCTGGGTCGAGCGCGCCTTGCCCGTCGGCGAGGAGCGCTATGTCTCGGGCCAGATCGGTTTCTTCAATGGCGAAAAGCAGATCACACATCCCGACTATGTCGTCGAACCCGACAAGTTCGCCACCCTTCCCCTGGTGGAGCCGGTCTACCCGCTGACCAGCGGCCTCTCCTCCAAGGCCCTCGCCAAGCTCGTGCGGCAGGCCGTCGAGGCCGTTCCAGACCTGCCGGAATGGATTGGCGCCGAAACCATGACCCAGCGCAAGTGGCCAACCTTTTCTGCCGCCATGCGCAGCGTCCACCTGCCTGCGAACCCAGACGAGGCCCAGCTCTGGTCCCCTGCCCGCCAGCGCCTCGCCTATGACGAATACCTCGCCGGCCAGTTGACCCTGCAATTGATCCGCTCCAGCATGGTTTCGGCCCGCGGCGTCCCCCGCACGTTCACCGGCGACATCACCAGCCGCTTGGCCGCCGCCCTGCCCTTCGCCCTCACCGATGGCCAGAAACAGGCGCTAGAAGAAATCAGGGCCGACCTCTCGGCCCCCGACCGCATGTCGCGCCTGCTGCAGGGCGATGTGGGTTCCGGCAAGACCGTGGTTGCCCTCATGGCCATGGCGGCCATGGCCGAAAGCGGTGCCCAATCCACCCTGATGGCCCCTACCGAACTGCTGGCCAGCCAGCATTTCCGCACGATCGAGCCACTCTGCAGGGCCGCTGGCCTCACCTGCGCGCTGCTCACCGGCAAGATGCCTGCCGCCGAGCGCCGCGCCATTATGGCCGGCCTCGCCAATGGCTCCATCGCCATCGCCGTGGGCACCCACGCGCTCTTCCAGTCCGATATTATCTTCCACGACCTCGGCCTCACGGTCGTCGATGAACAACACCGCTTCGGAGTCCACCAGCGCCTCGCTTTGTCGGAAAAGGGCCGCCACACCGACCTCCTGGTCATGACCGCGACACCTATCCCTCGGACGTTGGTCCTCACCCATTTCGGCGATATGGCCGTCAGCGTCCTCCGGGAGAAGCCGCGCGGTCGCCAGCCCATCGACACGGCCGTTATGTCCATTGGCGACTACCCCAGGGTCGTATCCCGTCTCCAGTCACGTCTGGCCGATGGTGCCCAGGCCTATTGGGTCTGCCCCTTGGTCGAGGAAAGCGAGACATTGGAGGTCGTCTCAGCCGAGGACCGCTTCGCCGAATTGCGCAAGGTTTTTGGCGACCAGGTCGCCCTGGTCCACGGCCGCATGTCTGCGGCCGCCAAGCAGGAGGTCATGGCGCGCTTCAAGGCCAACGAGATCAAGCTGCTGGTCGCCACAACGGTCATTGAAGTCGGCGTCGACGTCCCCAACGCCACCATCATGATCATCGAGCACGCGGAGCGTTTCGGCCTCGCCCAGCTCCACCAGTTGCGCGGACGCGTCGGCCGCGGCTCACAACGCTCCGCCTGCCTGCTGCTTTACAAGGACCCGCTTTCGGAAACCGCCAAGGCCCGGCTGGAAACCATCAAATCCACCGAAGACGGCTTCGAAATCGCCGAGCGCGACCTCGAGCTTCGCGGCCAGGGCGACGTCCTGGGCACCCGCCAATCCGGCATGCCCGGCTATCGCCTTGCCGTGCCGGACGTGCACCGCCACCTGCTCGAATTCGCCCATGACGACGCCAGGGCCCTGCTCGCCCGCAACCCCGGTCTCATCGGCCCCGAAGGCGAGGCTGCGCGTACCTTGCTCTACCTTTTCCGCAAGGATCTCGCGATCCCGCTGATCCGGGCAGGGTGACCCCTACTCCACCGTCACCGACTTCGCCAGGTTCCGCGGCTGGTCCACGTCCGTGCCCATGAACACAGCCGTGTGGTAGGCCAGCAACTGCACTGGAATGGTGGCCAGGATCGGCGCCACGAAGGAATGCACATGCGGGATCTTGATGATGTCCGCCACGCCGTGCCCCACGCTTTCGGCCCCCTCCTCGTCCGTGATGAGGATGATCTTGCCGCCGCGCGCCGCCACTTCCTGCATGTTGGAGAGGGTCTTGTCGACCAGCTCATCGGACGGCGCGACCACGATCACCGGCATGGCCTCGTCAACCAGCGCGATCGGCCCATGCTTCAGCTCACCTGCCGCATACCCTTCGGCATGGATGTAGCTGATTTCCTTGAGCTTTAGCGCACCTTCCATTGCCACCGGGAACATGGCCCCGCGTCCCAGATAGAGCACATCCTTTGCCTTGGAGAGGCGCTTGGAAATGTCGACGATCTGCTCCTCGGCACCCAAGGCTGCCGACACCGCGGACGGCAGCGCCGTCAGCGCCCGCACCAGTTCGGTCTCCTGCTCGCCGCTCAATACGCCACGCGCCCGACCAGCCGCGATGGCGAGGCTCGCCAGTGCGGTCAGCTGCGCCGTCAGCGCCTTGGTCGAAGCCACGCCGATCTCCGGACCGCACAGGATCGGGAAGACCACGCCACTCTCGCGCGCAATGGTCGATTCCACCGTGTTGACGAGGCTCGCAACATGCTGCCCCTGCCCGGCGCAATAGCGCAGGGCCGCCAGCGTGTCGGCCGTCTCGCCCGACTGCGAGATGAACAACGACAACCCGCCCTTTTCCAGCGGCGGCTCGCGATAGCGGAACTCGGATGCCACATCGATATCGACCGGCAGCCTTGCGAAACGCTCGAACCAGTATTTGGC
>CAMLKN010000167.1 GCA_946480655.1 uncultured Devosia sp.
CGTGAAATTGCCCGCCGGGCCAAGACCTCTCTCAAGACAGTGTCGCGGGTGATCAACCGAGATCCCCTGGTCAATGCCGAGACGCGGACACGTATCGAGGCGATCATTGCCGAGATCGGCTATGAGCCATCGCAAGCGGCGCGGATGATGCGCTCCCAACGCAGCAATATCATCGGCTTCCTCGCTGATCGGGTCGCCACCTACTCATCTTCCATCGATCTCGTCCGCGGGGCCCAGGACGTGGCCTGGGAGCGCGGCAAACAGATGATGCTGTTCAATATCGAGCGGGGGCAACCCAGTTCTGCCATGGCCGACAGTCAACTGGCGGCATTTCGCGCCGAAGCGGTCATCTATGCCGCCACGTTTCACCAGCAGGTCGATATCGAGCCCACCGGCGTTCCGCATGTGCTGCTCAACTGCTTCGACGGGCTGGGTCGGCATGCCGCCATCGTGCCCGACGACTACCAGTTGGCGCTCGATCTGACGCGGATCATCATTGAACGGGGTTATCGCCGACCGGTCCTGCTCAACCTCAACACCGACATTGTCGCCAGCCACCTGCGCAAGAGGGGATTCGTCGACGCAGCCCAGGCGGCCGGCATCGATGTATCGGGAAGCGTGTTTACGGCAGTAGCCTCGGCTGCCGGCGCACCCACCCGCTTCGTCACCCGCGAGATCCTCACCCGTCTGTTCGCCGGATCCGACAGGCCCGACCTCGTGTTGTGCGGCCAGGACATCATGGCCATGAACGTCTATTTCGAACTGGCCGAACTCGGCCTCAAGGTGGGCAAGGACATCGCGGTCGCCAGTTTCGACAATCTCGAGCCGATAGCGGGACTGTTGCAGCCAGGCCTTTCCACGATGGAACTGCCCTATTACGACATGGGGCGGGCGGCCATGACCTTGGCCATTGATGGCCCGCATGACGCCCAAGTGGTCCGTCTCAAAGGAAAATTCGTCGAGCGCTCATCGCTCTAGGGCGCTTGTCTCCACCCAATTTTTGCTGCCGCGCCACCCAAATTTGCACGGCTGCCATGCGCTATTGACAACGTGAGACAATCTGCACTAGCAATTGTCTCACGTTGTCATAACGCGATGACGCCGTTCTTGGAGGAGATAATCGATGAAACATGCCCTTTACGCAGGCGTGGCGCTGGCAGCCTGCGCCATGTCCTCGCACGCCCTTGCCGGCCAGCTCACCGCCTGGGTGATCGATGGCGACAGCGAGAAGCCCTATTTCACCCAGCTCGAAGAGACCTTCAACGCCAAGTATGGCGCCGAGGGCATTAGTGTCGATGTCGTCCCGATCCCGAGCTACAACGACGCCATTCAGGCTGCGACGCTCTCGGGTGGTCTGCCGGATGTGATCATGCTCGATGGCCCGAACATGGCTTCCGTGGCCTGGGCGGGCACTATCCAGCCCATCGGGGACCTGCTTGATCCGGCCATCATCGAAGACCTGCTGCCGGCCATCAAGGCGCAGGGCACCTATGGGCCCGAGGAAGAGTTCTACTTCGTCAGCCCCTACGATTCCGGTACCATCCTTTGGGGTAACAAGGCGCTGCTCGAAAAGGCTGGCGTCCGTATCCCCACCAGCGTCGCGGACGCGTGGACGCGCGAAGAAATGGCCGAGGCCCTTGCAAAACTCGCCGCCTTGCCCGAGGTCGAATGGCCGCTCGACGTCAAGATGAACTATGGCGCCGGCGAGTGGATGACCTACGGCTTCTCGCCCTTTGCCCAGTCCAATGGGGGTGACATTATCGACCGCGAGACCTGGGTGGCCGAGGGCACCATCAATTCGGAAGCCAATGTCGCCACCCTGACCACGCTGCAGGACTGGAACAAGGCCGGCTACATCGTTCCGGCCAGCGCTGGCGACAACAAGTTCTACGGCGAAAAGACCGCTGCCCTGTCCTGGGTCGGCAATTGGATGTGGCCGGCTCACCGCGAAGGTCTCGGCGATGATCTCGTCCTGATCCCGCCCCCGGCATTCGGGGACGCCGGACCGGTGTCGGCCAATGGCGGTTGGGGCTGGGCGGTACCGTCCTCCTCGACCAATCTCGAAGACATCAAGGTCTTCCTCAACTACGCCATGTCGAGCGAACAGGTCGCGGCCTATGCCGATACAACCGGTTATGTGCCCTCGCGTGCTTCGGCTATTCCGCTGTCGGAAACCTATGGTGCCGGCGGCGCCGGCGAAATCTTCGCCAAGCTCGCCGAGTGCTGCGCCGTGGTGCGTCCTGTGCACCCAGCCTATCCAGTCATCACCAATGCCTGGGCCACGGCCGTGGTCAACGTGCTCTCGGGCGATGTCGATGTGAAGGCCGAGCTCGATCGTGCGGCCCAGACCATCGATCAGGACATTGCCGACAACGACGGCTATCCGCCCTTCGGGCAGTAAGCCGCAACGCGGGCGCGCCACCTCCCGGCGCGCCCGCTACACTATTGGCCGCTACCGGCCGGAGGATTTCTCATGCGTATCAGGACCAAGGGGCAGGGCCAGGAACTGGCCATGCTGCTGCCGGCGCTGATCTTCATCACCGCCCTCATCGTCGTACCCTTCCTGCTCTCGGTCTGGTTCTCCTTTACCGACCAGCGCCTGGTGCCGCGACCGATCCCGACCAAGTTCATCGGGACGACGAACTATGAGCGCATGTTTGTCGATCCGCTCTTCTGGCAGGCCATCTGGAACACCGTGCTCTTCGCGCTGATCGTCACGCCGGTCCAGCTCGCCATGTCGCTGGGCGCGGCGCTGATCCTCAACTCGGCCATTCCGTTCCGCAGTTTCTTCCGCTCGGTGGCCATCCTGCCGCTGCTGCTGCCCATGACGGTGATCGTGTCGATCTGGGCGGTGCTGTTCCGCATCCCGTCCGGGCCATTCAACGCGGTCTACCAGTGGTTCGCCGGCCAAGGCGCCTATGTCGATTTCCTGGGCAATCCGTCCACGGCCATGCTGTCCGTTGTGGCCCTGTCGGCATGGGCCACCTTTCCCTATCAGATGCTGATCTATCTTGCCGGCCTGCAGGACATCCCGCAGGACCTTTACGAGGCCGCCAAGCTCGATGGCGCCAAGGCGTGGCAGCGCTTCCGCTATGTCACCTGGCCGGGGCTGCGAAACGTCAACATCTTCCTATTGATCATTACCACCGTGGGCGCCCTCAAGCTCTTCACGCAGGTGGATATCCTCACCAAGGGCGGACCGAACGGGGCCACCACGACCATCATCCATTACCTCTTCAAGCAGGGCTATTCGACCCAGAAGGTCGGCTATGCCTCGGCAGTGGCCGTGTTCTTCTTCCTCGCCGTAACGGCCATCGCGCTCCTGCAGCGCCGTCTGCTCAAGAATGAGGGAGAGGCCTGATGCGCATTCCCCGCGACGCTGTCCTCCCCTCGCTCTTCGCGCTCGTGCTGGCGCTGGGCGTGCTGCTGCCGCTGCTGATGATGGTCACCATCAGCCTCAATCCCAACGAGCAGGACATCATGGTGTCCATGGGCTCGATCCGCTCTTTCATCCCGCAGATCTTCAGCCTGCAGAACTATGTCGATGTGTGGACCGACCCGGTTCATCCCTTCGCGCGCTACCTGGCCAACACCGCGCTCATCACCTTTTCGACGCTGGTGCTCTCGATCCTGTTCAATTCCATGGCCGCCTTTGTGCTGGCCCAGGGCACGCTGCCCATCCGCAAGCCGGTGATGATCCTGATCCTGGCCACGCTTGCTGTCCCTGGCGAAAGCCTCGTGCTGCCGCAATTGATGATGGCGGGATGGGCCGGGCAGATCGACAGCTACCAGGTGCAGATCGTACCCGGTGTCGCCAATGCCATGGCCATTTTCCTCTTCTACCAGTTCTTCTCGCGCCTGCCGAAGGAACTGATCGAGGCGGCACGGATCGACGGATTCAGCTTCTTCCAGATCTACCGCCATGTCGCTATGCCGCTTTCGAAGCCGGTCATTTCCGCCATCGCCGTGCTGCAGTTTCTCGAAATCTGGAACGCCTATCTCTGGCCTGTCATGGTCACGCGCGGCCCTGAATACCGCCCCTTGTCAGTGGCCATGTCGGCCTATTTCGGCACCAACCAGGCGGCCTGGGGCAATATCATGGCCTTCGCCGTTTCCATGGCCGTACCCGTCATTCTCTTCTTCCTCATTCTCCAGCGCCAGTTCATCGCCTCGGTGATGTCCTCAGGCGTCAAGGGCTAGTTCATGATCGAAAAATTCCGCCCAAACCTGCACTTCACGCCGCGCCGCGGCTGGATGAACGACCCCAACGGCATGATCCGCGTCGGCGATGTATGGCACCTGTTCTACCAGCACGACCCGGATAGCACTGTGCACGGACCCATGCATTGGGGCCACGCCACCAGCAGCGATCTGGTGCACTGGAGCGAACAGCCGGTCGCTCTTTACCCCGATGCGCTGGGCACCTGCTTTTCGGGCAGCGCCATCGAGAACGGCGACGGCGTGAAGCTTTTCTACACTGCCCATAGCCGCACGGCCGATGGCGAGGACTATCAGGTACAGTGCCTGGTCCATGCCAATGACGACGTGACATCATTCGAGGCAGACGCCGCCAATCCGGTCGTGCCCAATCCCGGCCTGACTGCCTTCCGCGACCCCAAGGTCATCTGGCACGAAGCCAGTCACAAATGGGTTATGCTGGTCACCGAGGGTCAGTCCGTCGGCTTTTACGGATCGACCGACCTCAAGCGCTGGACGCATCTCTCCAGTTTCGGCGAAACTCATGGCCGGCACAGCGAAGGTCCATGGGAATGCCCCGATCTGGTGCCGCTTGTCGCGCCCGACGGCGAAACCGTGTGGATGCTGATCATCGGGCTTAATCCCGGCGGATATGCCCTTGGATCGGGCACCCAGTATTTCCTGGGCACCTTCGACGGCACGCATTTCACCAATGCCAATCCGCCGAATACCGAACTCTGGCTCGACTATGGCCGCGACTATTACGCTGCGCAGACCTTTTTCGAACGCGGGGGGACAAATACACCCACAGCCATCGCCTGGGCCAGCAACTGGCTCTATGCCCGGCAGACAAAGACAGCGGCCTTCCGTGGCGTGATGTCCCTGCCACGCGAACTGCGCCTGGTCGACACGCCGGATGGCCTGCGCGTCGCTGCCCGCGCGCCTGCCTCGGTAGCGGCAGGTTTCGATGGACAGAGCGCACCCGGCACCAAACGGGAAGACCGCCGTGTGAAGCTTGCGCCGGGCGAACAGGTGGCGGTCCATCTCTTCGGGGAAGACCACCCGCACTTCATCGTCCATCGCCACGATGAAAGCCGCGGCTCGATCCGCACGATCCGACAGAATGTCGGTGGAATGGACGGCTTCGGACACGACTATTCCGTGGACCTGCATTGGCCCGCGAGCGGCGTGCTTGACCTCACCCTGTTCATCGATCGCGGCCTCGTCGAGCTCAGCGCCGCGGACGGTCTGGTCTGGATCACCAAC
>CAMLKN010000168.1 GCA_946480655.1 uncultured Devosia sp.
GAGAGCTTTTCGCCTTCGCCGCGGAGTTTCGAGAAGTTCGTGCCGGTGCCCGAGCCGTACTTGAAGAGGCGCGCTTCGCGGACCCAGAGGTCCATGATGCCGTTTTCGTTGACGAGGTCATCGTCCACGGACTGGATGAAGCAGGCATGGGGCTGGGGATGCTCGTAGGCCGACTTGGACTGCACGAGCTTGTGGGTGAAGGGGTCGACATAGAAATGGCCCTGGCCGGGGCCATCAATGCCATAGGCCCAGTGCAGGCCGGTGTTGAACCACTGGGGAGAGTTCGGGGCGACCCGCTGGGTGGCGAGCATATAGGCGAGTTCGTCGAAGAAGGTGCGCGCGTCTTCCTCCGAGTCGAAATAGCCGCCCTTCCAGCCCCAATAGGTCCATGTGCCGGCGAGGCGGTCAAAGACCTGGCGCGAATCCATTTCCGAGCCGAAGCGCTCGTTTTCGGGCAGCTTGGCCAGCGCCTTCTCGTCGGGGACGGAGCGCCAGAGCCAGGAGGGAACGTCGTTCTCCTCGACTTTCTTCAGCGCCTTGGCCACGCCGGCCTTGCGGAAATACTTCTGGGCGATGATGTCGGTCGCCACCTGCGACCAGGTCGCGGGCACGGCAATATTGTCGAGCTTGAAAACCACCGAGCCATCGGGGTTCTTGATCTCGCTGGTTGCCGAGCGGAACTCGATCGAGCCGTAGCGGTCCGCGTTGGCAGTGGTAAACCGGCGTTCAATGCGCATAGTCGTCGTATTCCCCAAGTGTCGGGCACAGCAGTGCCCACCAGCCGAAAACCCGGCTTCTCATCCAGATCTGTGTTGACGCTTCACCAACCGAAGCCCGCGGGAGGCGCGGACCCCAGAAAATTGCCCCGTTTCCTCGGTTGCAGCGATCGCTCCGCCACTGCTTTTCCCGAGGATCGGCCCGGCGCTTTCCAGAGCGCTGAACCGGCGATCAGAGTTAGTCGATTCAGGGGGCGCGTCAACGCCAGAAATCACTAGACCTAGTGTCGGGGTCGTGCGCTCAAACAAGGTCTAGTATGGGTAATATGTGGATTGCGGGGACAAATGGCAAGGAAAACAGCGCCCTTAGGGTGCGATTTGAATGCCGGTTCTGCAGCGTTGACCAAGGCAATGAACGGGACGAAATTCCTGCGCTAACGCTGCGGAATTCCTAGCTGTTCGCACCCACATCAAGGGCATTTACCGGGCGTTAGCCATATCCCGATGAGGTAGAATCGAATGGACCGGCAGGGTGTCAAGCGCAGAATTTTTGGCGATTCCGTGACAGTTGGGGACACAATATCTAGTCGGTCGCCCGATAACCCCGACGCTGCCCGTAGAGGACCCAGAGGGCGAGCGGCAGCATGACCAGGCCTGCCCAGCCATAGGCGGGCAGGATGCCGACGCGGTCGGCCAGGACGCCGAAGGCGAGGGTGCCCACAATGCCCGAGACATTCTCGGCCATGACCAGGGCGGAGGTGGTGGTGGCGCGGCTCCGGCCCTCCATCACGCGATGGAAGCGGGCTTCGGCCAGAACGTTGAGCGGGGCCATCAGGACATAGGCAGCGCAGAGCAGCAGCACGAACCAGGGTGTCGTTCCCAGGGATGCAGCAACAAGCAGGGCGCCGCCCATGAGCGGCAAGAGCCAGGCCAGCCAGGGGCGGCCGCCAAGCCGATGGGCGAAGAGACTGGCTCCGGCATAGATGAACTCCACCGCTGCCGCGGCTATGCCCCAGGCCCACACGGGCAGGGAGACAGCGAGGAAATAGAGCTGGTCGAATTCCTCGATGAGTTGGAAGACCACCAGGCCGACCGCGATATAGGTTGTGACGAAGCGAAGGTCGGCGTGACGGCGGAACTCGTTGAAGGCGTCGACAAAGTGGGAGAGGTAGCTGGCTGGCGATTCTGACACCCCGTCAGAAGTCCTTTGCCGGCGGGTATCCCTGAGGCCGAACGCCAGGACCGAAGCAAGCAGCAGCGGCGGGATGGACAGCCAGAGACCCCAGTCGAAGCTGTAATACGCCACCAAGCCGCCCAAGAGCGCTCCAAAACCGATGCCGAGTTCTTCAGCCGCGTTGTCACGACCGAGCACCTTGTCGAAGTCATCGGCGCGGCCTTCATGGGCCATGCGCTCGTAGAGCAGGGCCTCGCGCGAACCCGATTGCAGCGCCTGAGCCAGGCTCCAGAACAAGAAACCCGCGGCATAGAGCCAGAAATTTCCGGCCGCCATGATCCAGAGGAGAAAGGTAAGGGCCTTGAAGAGGGGAGCGGCGATCAAGAGCCAGCGCCGGTCAAAATGGTCTGACAGGGCCCCGGAGGGCATTTCGAGCACTATGGCCGTCGCCGACCAGAAGGCCAGGAGCAGACCGATTTGGGTGAGCGACATGCCTTCGAGCTCGAACAGAGCGGTATAGAAGGCGTAGGCGAGGATGAAGTCGAACAGGAAAGCATAGGCATAGTAGAGCCCGAGGAAGCGTCGCAGGTCTGACGAGGGGCTGGACATCGGCACGATCCTGTTTCAGAACGACATGTGAATAATCTCTCCGGATGGGGAGGTCAACCAGTAACAGAACGATCGGTTGGAAATGGCGCGACCCCGTGGATATGATCGCGACGAGGTGACGGACAAGGCCATGGAGCTATTCTGGCGCCTCGGCTACGAAGGGGCCCATCTGGGGGCCCTGGTCGAGCATACAGGGCTCAACCGCTTCAGCCTCTACAAGGAATTCGGTGGCAAGGCGGGGCTCTATGAAGCGGCGTTGCAGCGCTTTGTGACCGCGCTGATCGCGCAGTACAGGGAGGTGCTGACGCGCCAGCCCATGGGGCTGGAGAATGTCGAGGCCATCCTCACTGGCCTGCAGTATGGCAGCGAGTACTACGGCTGCTTCATGCTCAACACGCTGACCCAGAAAGATACCGTGCCGGAACCGGCATATCAGCAGGCAGTGGAAGCGGCCGCCGAGATCGAAGCCCTGTATCATGCCAACCTGGTCAGCGCGGCGGCGCGCGGGCAAGTGGATGGCAAGGCGAACCTCGCCGGCCTGGGCAAGATGCTGCAGACGCTCGACCAGGGCCTGCATATCCAGGGTCTGGCGGGCACAAGCGATGCGCAGAAGGAGCGGATCATCGCCGCCGCCATGACGCTGCTGCGCCGGGCTTCGAGCTAAGCGCAAATCGATGTCTTTGGTCTAGGCTGGCAGGGCTCACCATGCTAAACCGACCGCAAATCGACGCCCAAAATTCGGAATCGTCTCGTGGCCCAGTCTGGTATCAAGCAGTTCCTGTCCGAAATCTTCGCCTGGTGGGGCGGCAACACCTGGGGCACGCGCCTGTGGATCCGCCGTTTTGGCGAGTATGTGGGTTCGGACGAGTTCGGCAACCGCTACTACCAGGATCGCAAGGCCAATCGGCGCTATGTGACCTATGCCGGCGGCTTCGCCGATGCCTCCTCCATTCCGCCGGGCTGGCACGGCTGGATGCATCACCGCTCGGACGTGGTTCCGGCCAATGCCAAGTATGAGCCGCGCGCCTGGGAAAAGCCGCACCAGCCGAACCTGACCGGCACGGCCGCTGCCTATCGCCCCGACGGGAGCCTCCTCAACAAGGGTGAGCGTCCCCGCGTGACCGGCGACTACCAGGCCTGGTCGCCCGAATAAGGGCGGGCCGGTTTGCGCAACCCTGTAATTGCATTCTTGCGGCCGCTGCTGACAGCGGCCGTTTTGACCTTGGTGGGCATGTCCGCCAGCCAGGCGCAGCCGGTCGCCAATCCAGTGGCGACTTTCGCCGGGCTCGACAAGATCACCGGCCGCATCACCCGTTTCGATGTCTATATTGATGAAACGGTGCTATTCGGCGCGCTCGAGTTGACGCCTCGCGCCTGCTACGACCGGCCCAGCAGCGACACGCTGCAGCGGACCTCGGCTTTTCTCGAAGTCGACCAGCGCAGTCTCGATGGTTCCACGGAACGCATCTTTACCGGCTGGATGTTCGCCGATAGTCCGGCGCTGAATGCGGTCGATCATGCCGTTTATGACGTGTGGCTGATCGAGTGCAAGACGTCCACCAACGTGCCGCCGCCTGACCAGCGCTGAATTTTTCCGCAAGCGTGTTCAATGTGTGTTGTCTGCTTCGTCGTGAAGGGACAGCGCTGTCGCGCGTGGGGAGAAAAGCATGTTGCTCAAGGACAAGGTGGCCGTGGTCTATGGTGGGAGCGGTGCCGTTGGCGGCGCTGTGGCGCGGGCCTTTGCGCGTGAAGGCGCCATAGTGCACCTGGCCGCGCGGCGGCTGGAGCCGCTGGAGGACGTGGCGCGTGAGCTTCGATCAACTGGAGGCCGGGCTTTTGCTGCCCGCGTGGACGCGCTGGACCCGGATTCGGTTGCAAGGCATCTCGAAGCCGCGGTGAGCCAGAGTGGCCCGGTGAAGATCGCCTTCAGCGCGATCGACTGGGGTGACTCGCAGGGGCAGCCCATCAGCGAGATGAGCTATCAGCGCTTCATCCTCCCGGTCGAGCGGGGGTTGAAGTCCTGGTTCAATGTCGGCGGACTGATGGCCCGGCACATGGGGGAGAATGGGGGCGGCGTCATTCTTGGATTCACGGCCAATGCCGCACGGGAGGCCTACACGGAAATGGGCGGCTTCGGCATTGCCTGCGCGGCGGTGGAGCACTTCCTGCGTCACCTGGCGGTCGAGAATGGCCCCAAGGGCGTGCGCTGCTGCTGGGTGCGATCACCCGGTTCGCCGGATGCGCCGGGCGTACGCGAGGCGTGGCTTCTGCATGCGCGCGAGCGTGGCATCACCTTCGAGCAAATGCATGAAGAAGCAGCCAGGGATACGCCGCTGCGCCGGATTTCCTCTCTCGGTCAGTGTGCGGATGCGGCGGTGCTGCTGGCCAGCGACCTGGCGTCCAGCATGACGGCAACGCTGGCCAATGCCACTGGCGGCGGCCAGGTCGACTGACGCGAAGGGGAGGGAACTATGCTGACACTACCCGTTACCGAAAAACGTGCGGCTCAGGCCTATGTCTATGTGCCGTTCACCGTGACCATGCAGCAGATGCAGAAACCGGCCCAGGAAGGCTTTCCGCAGATATTCGCGCACCTCGAAAAGCACGGGCTTAAACCCGTGGGCGCCGCCTTCTACAACTATCGCCGCATCAACATGGCGGAGACACTCGATGTGGAGGCGGGCATTGCCGTGGAAGCGCCGGGACCGGAAGAGGGCAATGTCAGGAATGGCACGCTTCCGGCCGGCAATTTCATCGGTGTTTCGTGGACCGGGCACCCTGACCAGTTGATGACCGTCACCGGGATGCTGATCGGCTGGGTCAACCAGACCGGGCAGCGGCTCGACGTCGAGGAAAAGGCCGATGGCGACCATTTCGCCTGCCGCCTGGAAATCTATGAAAGTGACCCCGCTGAGGTCCCCAATTTGGATGAGTGGGTGACGACGTTGGCGTT
>CAMLKN010000169.1 GCA_946480655.1 uncultured Devosia sp.
TACTGGTAGATGATCTTGGCCTGGCTGCGCAGGCGCTCGAGATAGGCCTTGGCTTCCTGTGCCGTCGCGTCGCCGCCGGCTTCGTCGCGCAGCCCGCCCTTGACGAAGGTCAGGTCTTCGGCCTGCACCTTTTCACAGACGGCCAGCATGGAGAGGCCGCCATCCACCGCGCGCGGCTTGGTGATCCCGCCCACATTGAGACCCGCCAGTTCCTTGGCCAGGGCTTCGGGGAGCTGCGTCGCGTGCCGGCGACCGACATCGATCACCGCCACGTCAGTATAAGCCAGCGACAGTTCGACCGCCGTGTCGCAGCCGGCAAAGCTCGAGCGGTACTGGTTGGCCTGGCCCGAGCGGCCACCACCCCCCACGAAGGTCACTTCCTTGAGGATATAGTCGAACTTCTGGAAGTCGGCGACCTGCTGTGCGGCCTGCTGGTCGAGTTCGAGTTCGGAAATCTGCACCTGCGGCGCGACCGCGTTTTCTACCACGGCGTTCCAGGCAATGGCGGCGCGCAGACGGTCCTGCAGGGTCGTGCCGCTGACGCCGCCCTGCTGCAGCATCTGGGTGAGCTTGTCGCGGCTGACATTTAGGTTGCGGGCAATCTGCAGGAAGGCCTCGTCCACCTGGGCATTGGAGACATTGACGCCGATCCGCTTGGCTTCCTGGATCTGGATGGCCTCGTCGATCAGCTGCTCCAGGGCGCCGTTGCGGCCAGTATTGTTGCCTTCCATGCGGAAGAGGCGCAGCCGCTGGTCAACCTGGATGTCGCTGATCGGCTCACCATTGACCGTCACCACCGTAGCCGCCATTGCCGGAGCAATCGAGGAGGCGACAAGGGCAAGTCCGAGGATGATCGCGCCACAGGCGCGCCGGAGGTCTGCAAGGATCATGGTCAGGTCCGCTTCTTGAGTAACGCCTTCAATGGGGCGTTGTAGCCACGCTGTCAATTGGTCGATGAATACGGCCAAAATCTGTATCCGGCCATCAATCCTCTCCGCTCCACCCTCATTATCGGGAGAGTTTGGTCTGAGGAGCCCCAGAGCCCTTTTGAAAATGGGTCAGGCCGAGGCGAAAGCGGTGTCTTTCGAGAACCGGAACGGAGCGTACATGGAGGTACGTGAGCACCGGAAGCGCGGAAAAATGCCGTTGGCAGCCCGGCATCACCCATTTCCAGACAGGCTCTCAGCTCCAGCCGTCTTCCTTGCGCAGCAATACGGTCACGCCGATCACAATGGCGACAATGGCCGGTCCCAGGGCCGCAAAGATGGGGTTCAGCACGCCTGTCGATCCGGCACGGTCCGCCATTTCGGTGATCACGAAGACGATGAAACCCAGCACCACGCCATAGAGCACAGCCGGCCCGAACTGGTTGCGCCGGTTGTATCCTGCGGTAAAGGCGAAGGCGATCAGCAGCGATCCTGTCAGCACCAGCGGCAGGGCCAGGAGCTTGATGAGCCGCATCGCAGTTGCGGCCTGGATCGAAGGATCGCTGACCCCACGCTGCAGCAGCCGCGCCAGCTCGAAGAAGGTCATGTCCTCGGTAGAGGCCAGCTTGAGGCTGATCTCGGCTGGCGTGGACGTCGTGGGAACCCGCAGGTTGACCAGGTAGCGGGCCGGACCATCGGCCGTGCGCGCCGTTGCCGTGGCAAAAGTCCAGTATCCGTCATCGAGCACCGCTTCCGGCGCTTCCAGCCGCGGGATCTCGGTGGCCTCGAAGTCGAACAGGGTCACATCGCTCAGGTGGGAGCCACCTTGGGACATGCCGCGCGCCAGCAGTACATAGTGCGCGCCTTCCCCCCGCTGTTCGAGCCAGATTTCGCCGGGCGGCGTGAGCTGCGCCGCTTGGCCCGGCGGCGTAGGCGCCAGGTCGCGGATGATCCTTGTGCTCATCGTTTCCGCGCCCAGCACGATGAGGAAGCTTGCGGCAATGAGCACGAGTATGGGTGCGCGCAAGACGCGCCAGATCGAGACGCCGCTGGTCTTGATGACCGTCAGTTCGTGGCGCAGCTTGAGATCGACCAGGCCCAGAATGGCGCCCATGAGCACGGTCACCGGCAGCGTCTTGATGGTCCAGCGCACGGCGCTCATCGAGACCATCAGCACCGCCATGTGCAGGCCGCGCTGCTCGGCGACATAGGTGAAGCGCCAGGCGTCGAGCGATTCCACCAGCGCGATCAGGCCATAGAAGATGAAGACGGTCGCAGCGATGCGGCTCGAGAGCCGCGCCAGCACCACGATGTCGATGCGGTTGATCATGCCGGCACTCCGGCAATGGGCCGGCGCGGCCAGAGACGGTAGGCAAGCACGCCCACCGCCAGCACGATCAGCACCAGCGCGCCCGTGCCGCTGCCCAACGGGCTATAGGCGCTGAGGCCGCGTTCGCCGAAGGCGACCAGCATGACCAGGGCCTCGAGCGGCAGCTTGATGCGCGTCCGGTTGCCGCTGGGAAAGCCCGCCACCGAAACGACCAGCAGCACCAGCCCCAGCACGCGCAGCGCCTCGGCCGACCGGTCCATCAGCCGCTTAACGATGCCGTCCTGCCAGCCCCTCTCCCCCATGGCCATCTGGATCAGCCTCAGGCTGTCCGTCTCGGCCAGTTCGTCCACCTGGGCAGCCTGCTGGGCCAGGCTGTTGACACTGACGTCGTAGCGGTTGAATCGGATTTCCGAGTAGCGCCCATCCGCCTCCAGGTATTGCAGCGTGCCTTCCTTGAGCTCGAGGACATAGTCGTCGCCCACCCCCACCACGCGGGCGGACTTGGCAATATAAGTGCGCCGCGTTTCCGGGTCGCGCCGGTCATCGGCGAAGAACTCGGTGATCACCCCGCCATCGGCGCGGCCGCCGATCAGCAGGATCACGCCAGGTGTCACCTGAGTGAAGCGGTTGGGCTTGAGGGTTGAACTGACGAGGTCAGCGGCGATCTCGGCTGAAAGCTGGTTGAGCTGCCGGTTGGCCATGGGCTCGACGAAATGGGCCAGCAGCAGCACGATGGTCACGGCAATGCCGCTGGTGAGCGCCGTGGCCCGCCACAAGCCCTTCATGCCGCCGCTCGAATGGATGATGTGCAGCTCGTGGCTGGCCTGCAGCGCCGTCAGCGCCCGCACCACGCCGATGCCCACGCAGATATAGAAGAAGCTCAGCCCCAGTTGCGGCATCGTATAGAGCGCCTGGACGGCCAGCGTTCCGAAGCCCTGACCCTTGACCGAGACAACGTCAAACGAGCGCAGGCAGTTGACCAGCCAGAGCAGGAAACACACGATCCCGAACAGGATCATCGCATCGGTGGCGAACAGCCGTGTCAGATAGCGCGTCAGTCGTCTCATATGGGGTCGATTGCCAATCCGCGTGTCCGGCCGGGGGAAACTTCGGGGCGCACCTTGCTGTAGTTCGCCGCAAGGCACAATCACTGATCGGGGGACAGTTCCGGTTTGCATGCCAGACCCGACGCCGACTCGCTGGCGCTCCCCATGCCCGCTGGATAGGATATTTGCATGGCCGAAGTCCTCTTCTATCACCTCGAAACCCGCCCGCTCGAAGCGGTCATGCCGCTCCTGCTCGAAAAGACGCTGGAGCGCGGCTGGCGTGCCGTGGTCGAGGTGGGCTCGCGCGAGCGCGCCGAGGCCATCGATGCCCATCTCTGGACCTGGCGCGACGACAGTTTCCTGCCCCATGGCCTGGCCGGCGAGGAGACGGACCCGCTCCAGCCCATCCTGATCACGACGGGCCAGGAGAACCCCAACGGTGCTGCCGTGCGCTTCTTCGCCGATCGGGCCGTCCCGCAATCAGGCGAGGGCTACGAGCGGCTCGTCTATCTGTTCTCAGCCCATGATCCCGATGCGGTTGCCGAAGCCCGCCTTGCCTTCCGGGCCCTGCGCGACGAGGGCAATGACGTCACCTACTGGCAGCAGGATGCCAGCGGCCGCTGGGTGAAAAAGGCATGACCCCTGATCTCGACTCCCCCAGCCACCACAAGTGGTACGAAGATATCTTCGCCATCTTCATCGGCACCACGCTGGTCTCGCTCGGCATCGCCTTCTATGCCGAGGCGCAATTGACCACCGGCAGCAGCGCCGGCCTCGCCCTGCTGCTGCAATACATGACCGGCATTCCCTTCGGCTGGCTGTTCTTCGCCATCAACCTGCCGTTCTACCTCCTCGCCTTCATGCGCATGGGCCTGCCCTTCACCCTCAAGACCGTGGCGAGCGTAGCGCTGGTTTCGTACTTTTCCGGACAGGTCGCGGGCTGGATCGGCATCGACCAGATCAACCCGCTCTATGCCGCCCTCGTCGGCGGCGGCCTCATTGGTCTCGGGATTCTCTCGCTCTTCCGCCACAAGGCCAGCGTCGGCGGCATCAATATCCTGGCGCTGTTCCTGCAGGACAATTTCGGCATCCGCGCCGGCTATTTCCAGCTCGGCGTCGACGCGCTCATCCTCGTCATCGCCTTCTTCGTCCTGCCCTTCGACCGGGTGCTCTACTCGATCCTGGGGGCAATAGTGCTCAACATGATCATCGCCCTGAACCATCGTCCAGGGCGATATGTCGGCTTCAGCTAGAGCGCTTTCAGCAAAAGTGGACGCCACTTTTGCGGTTCGAAAGCGTGACAAATAAGAGAAGTAGAGCTCTCGTTCTGACTCCATCAGAACGAGAAATGCTCTAGTTCGCCGTGTCGCCCCAGCCGACGATATCGTAGAGGTAGAGATAGAACATGTGCTCTGCCATCTCGTAGCAGTAGGTGACCTCGCCTTCGCTTGGATCATAAAAGGCATTGGCCTCGCCGCACTGGGTGGCGCGAATTGTCACCGGTCTGGGTAGGTCAAAGCTTATGTCGATCGTTTGGGCCACATATTCGAGCAGGTTGTAGTCCTTGAGCGCCTGCGCGTACTCTTCGTATTCACCCGCATCCTCGTAGATCACCTCGACACCGGCGCCTTCGTCATCCTCGCTGAAATGCGGATCAAGGATGGTCATCCAGGAGTCGAACGTCCGTTCATAGATATAGCCGCATTTCTCCTGCTGCTCGGCATCCATCTTGTAGGCGCCGGCGGTCGCCCCGAATGCCTTGCTATCCTTTCCCACCATTAGGCAGACCATGGCATAGGCCCGCTGGATATCGAGGCTATGGTCGGAATAATAGGACAGGTCCTCCACCCCCGAACCGGTGGAGGTGAGCGCGTTGTGATACCAGCCACTGGCCGCATTGATCAGCGCGTCATCACTGTCTTCGGCCTCGTCGAATTCGAGCAGCCAGATGGTTGCCCAGGCATCGACTGCATCTTCTTCCTTGCCCAGCACCGGCAACCCGAGTTCGCCCACCAGCAGGTGACCCACTTCGTGATACATGGTGAAGGCCGCGTCATGCAGTGCAAAGGTCATGGCATCGGCCATCACCTGATAGGCCTTTTGCTTGGCCTCCGCTTCAGCAACCAGTCCCCCCAGGCAGAGTAA
>CAMLKN010000170.1 GCA_946480655.1 uncultured Devosia sp.
CGGGTGCTCATCGGCAGTGCCAAATATCTTGAGGCTGAGGGCGTGGAGCTGGGCTTGTGGCGATCCCGCGCCGACGACGTGCGTGCCGAGGGCGCGACAGTCGTCCTTGTCGCCGTTGATGGCAAAGTCGCAGGCGCCCTGGGGATAGCCGATCCGATCCGGGCCACAACTGCCGAGGCCTTGGCGGATCTGAGAAGTCAGGGGATCGGCGTGGTCATGATGACAGGCGACAATGCCGTCACCGCCAAGGCCGTTGGCCAAAAGCTAGGGATCGACAATGTCGAGGCCGATGTTCTGCCTGAGCGAAAGAGTGCAGTGGTCGAACATCTTCGCGCGCAGGGCAAGGTCGTTGCGATGGCGGGCGACGGCGTCAACGACGCGCCCGCGCTGGCGGCGGCCGATGTCGGTATTGCCATGGGCACGGGCACCGATGTGGCCATGGAAAGCGCCGGTGTGACCTTGCTCAATGGCGACCTGATCGGCATTGCCAGGGCACGACGCCTGTCGCACGCCACCATGCAGAACATCCGCCAGAACCTGTTCCTGGCCTTCGTCTATAACGCGGCCGGGGTCCCCGTCGCCGCGGGCGTGCTTTACCCGTTCTTCGGGTTGACCTTGTCTCCGGCCATCGCGGCGGCGGCCATGGCCCTGTCCTCGGTCAGTGTGATCGGCAACTCGCTTCGCCTGCGGTCCGCCCGGATCAAGTAGCGGCGGCGCAATGTAACCTGTCGCTAAGGTGGTCATGGTAGCCCACTCGGGGAGGGCCACCATGCTCAACGCGCTCAAGACCAATCTCAGCGAGTTCCTGCACCTGAGCAAGGATGCGCTCCATATTCATCTGGGGCTGGCGATCTATCTGGTCGTCTTGCTGACTTTGGCGCGGGGGCGCCGGCTCTGGCTCCCCTGGGCTACCGTGCTTGCGTTTGAGCTTGTCAACGAAGCCGTCGACATCTTCCATCATGGGCCGTCCACGTCTGAACTGGGTGGTTCGGTAAAAGACATCGTCAACACCATGCTCTGGCCGACTGTGCTGCTGGTCGGGACCCACATGCTGCTCCGCCGCGTTCATCGGATCAATGGCGCGAGCGGAGCAGTTGCCTCGGAGGATTGACGTCAGCCGTAAACCACCTCGGTCATCATGCCCGTGGCCATGTGATAGAGGTTGTGGCAGTGGAACAGCCAGCGCCCGGGATTGTCGGCGTCGAAGCTGATGCCCACTGTCGCCATCGGCGGCACCAGGATCGTGTCGCGGACGGCGCCGTTCAAGGCCCGGCCGTTGAGGGACGTGACCTGGAAATGATGTCCATGCAGATGCATGGGGTGGGCCATCATCGAATGGTTCATGATCTCCAGCGTCACCCTTTCGCCCTCAGTCACCGTCAGCGGGCGACGATTGGGCCAAGGGGCACTGTCCAGGTTCCAGGCATAGGGTGCCATTGACCCCATGATCATGGTCTGGATCGCGCGGTCGGCTGCCCTTGTCGCAAGAGGATGGCGCGAGACCAGCTTTTCTTCCAGGGACAGATCGACCGGGACCTCGACCTGCTCCGCCATCCGCGGAATTTGCGGGACCTCGGCACCATTGACCGCGATGATGACACCCGTGCGATCCGCAAGACCCTCGACCTGGGCCAGAACCGGAACCACGGACCTGCCCTTCATGTCGATCATCAAGTCGAGTCGTTGGGCAGGAGTCATCGGGAAACGGTTGCCTGTGATCGGTTCGACCTCATTCCCGTCTACGGCCAGCACGGTCGCTTCGGCTGCGCCCAGATTGATCCAGAAGGCGCTCGACGTTGCTCCATTGATCAGGCGCAGCCTGACCCTGCCATCGGGCTCAGTCCAGATGATCTGCGGATCATCAAGTGTGCGATCATTGGCCAGAAATGCGTCATAGGCGACGTCGTTAAGGTCCATGGACATCATCCCATGGTCCATGCCGCCCATCATCATGCCTTCACCCATGGACATGCCACCGCCTGAGGACATCTCCCCACCGGTCATATTGTGCATGTCGTGGCCCCCGGCCTGTCCGCCTGTCAATTCGGCCAAAATTTCATCGGGGCTACGGAACGAAAAATCGTGCAACAGGACTGTTTCATCCTGCAGGTCCGCCGCCTCATCCTCGGCGGTATAGACGACGAGCGGCGCGGCGAGCAGAGACTGTTCCTGCAGCCCGTGATGGGAGTGCATCCAATGCGTCCCGCTTCGCGCCGGAAAGTCGAAGGACCGTATTTCGCCGGCTGCCAATGGCGAGACATAGCCCGTGTCGGAGACCCCGTCCTGTGCAGGATCGGGAACCTGTCCATGCCAGTGGATGATGGTTTCGGTTCCGATCTGGTTTTCGAGATCAACGACAAAGCGTTCGCCGGCAGGCAGGAAGAGACCTTGCCTTCCATCCTGGGCGCGGATGCCGAAAACATTGGCCGGTTTGCCCAGAACGTCGATGACACGACGCTCGGCAACCAGTGTGCGGGCAGATGGCTGTTGCGCCAGTGTGAAACGCGGCAAGGCAACGCTGCCGGCAAGGGAAAGTGAGGCGCCCAGAAAGGCGCGACGGGAGAGCTGTGTGCTCATGAGAATGCTCCAATATCTGAAGGGACCGGGGCGGCTTCATAGCCGCATTCAACCTCAGATATGGATGGGCGGTCGGAGCAGGCTGGAGCGCCAGGCGGCAGACCCTTGTGCTGCAGGCAAGGGTTCTGGCGCCATATGGGCTTCCACTTCACCTGTTGACACGATGGTCAGCGGCAAGCCCAGGCAGGATGGGCAGGCCTGCTGAATGCAGCTATCGGGACCTGGCGCCTGGTCCTGCCCCGCGCTCTTTGTTTCGTGCCCATGGTGTCCACAGGGCTCGGAAACAGCGGCCTGGGCGTGATGCGCGGGAGCATGCGCGGACGCAGCCATGGCCATGGAGGCGTTGATCGTCAACGCCATCAACAAGGCCAGGACTGTCCGAACAAGACCGCTCATGGAAAACTTTTTGATCAATTCCGAAGTCAAGGGACTGCCATATGGCAGGCTTAAGTGATCACGCGGTCGGGGCCAATAAACCGCATGTAAACGTAATCGCCCTGTCCATCAAATGCCACGACGTCGTAGGCATCGAGCGTGCCGCCTCCGGGCCCCTCCATGCCGGGAGAGCCGATTGGCATGCCCGCAACAGCTAGTCCTGAGATCTGTGGGCGCTCCTCAAGCAACGCCAAGAGGGCCTCGGCGGGCACGTGACCCTCAACAACATATCCCTCGATTGTCGCCGTGTGGCATGAACGAAGCTCGGCTGGGACTCCGAGATTGTCCTTAACGGCTTCCATCTCTTCGATCTCTTCTACGTCAACCGCAAATCCGGCTTGCTCAAGGTGGCGCGCCCAACCGGTGCAACAACCACACCAGGGATCTTTCTTGATCGAGATTGCCGGGCTTTCGTCTTGCGCCAGCGCCGGCCCCAGCAAGGTCGCGCCCGCGAGGCTCACGGCTCCAATGGCAAAAGTACGTCGGGTGATCAGCATGGGGAGCCTTTGAATCCAAGAAAACCGTTCAAATCATGCGCTGTCATTCTGTCCGCGTGATGGCAAGCCGGACAAGGCGACCATAAGACCGCTTTGCCCGACCGCATTGATCTGGCGCAATCAGGCGGCCAGCGTGCCGGAGTATCCCGCCAGCTTGATGGCATCGGCGATGTCCTGCGCGGGGCGGGCCGTTTCCACCTGCACCTTGCGGGCGGCGACGTCGATCTTGATTTCGCAAGTCGGGTCCGTGCTTTTGACGGCCTTTTCGATGGTCGAAGCGCAATGGCCGCAGGTCATGTCGGTGACAGTAAAGTTGTACATGTCGTGTCCTTTCTGGTTGAGACACGATGGAAGATGGTTCTTCCCACGGTGGGAGGGTCAAGGCCCGATCTGCAGATTTTTCAGTTTAGGACTTTTCTCGCAAAAGGCGCTTGACCTTACCAACGTTGGAAGCTCCAGATGGAATGGCAGTCGAAATGAAAGGACTGCAAAATGTCTACGGACACCATCTCTTCCGGATCCAGTTTCGAGTTCCCCATTGAAGGCATGACCTGTGCCTCCTGCGTGCTGCGCGTGGAAAAGGCTATTGCCGCCGTCCCCGGTACGATCAAGGCCATTGTCAACCTGGCCACCGAGCGGGCGAGTGTCGAAACAGATGGGTCGGTGCAACCGAGCGCCATCATCGCCGCCATCAACTCGGCCGGTTATGAAACCAGCGTCGAAAGCTTCGAACTCGAAATTGAGGGCATGACCTGCGCTTCGTGCGTCGGGCGCATCGAACGGGCTCTGTCGGCCGTACCTGGCGTCATCAGTGCCAGTGTCAATCTCGCCACCGAAAAGGCCACCATCAGTGCAACGGGTGGTCTGGTCACGCGCGCCGTGCTTGAAGCGACGGTCAAGGAGGCTGGCTATGACGTCCGTCAGGTCGCGTCCGAAGCCGGTGCCGAGCCGGTTCCCGCCGCCGACCGCAAGGCGGCCGAGGCCCGCAAGCTCAGCTGGGCCTTCGGCCTCTCGGCAGTGTTGACTGCCCCGCTCTTCGTCATGGAAATGGGCTCGCACTTCATTCCGGCGGTGCACATGTTCATCATGAACACCATCGGCATGCAGACCAATCACTATCTGCAGTTCATCCTGGCCACCGTCGTCCTGTTTGGGCCTGGCCTTCGTTTTTTCCAGAAGGGTATTCCGGCCTTGCTGCGCGGCGCCCCGGACATGAACTCGCTCGTCGTCCTGGGCACGTCGGCCGCCTGGGGCTTCTCCGTCGTCTCCACCTTCTTTGGCGGCCTGCTGCCTGCCGGCACCGCCAATGTCTATTATGAAGCGGCAGCGGTCATCGTGACGCTGATCCTTCTCGGGCGTCTCCTTGAAGCGCGCGCCAAGGGCCGCACCAGCCAGGCCATCCAGCGCCTCGTCGGCTTGCAGGCCAAGACCGCGCGCGTTGTGCGCGACGGGGCCGTGATTGAACTGCCGCTCGAGGCCGTCCGTGCCGGCGACCGCATCCAGATTCGCCCCGGCGACAAGGTTCCGGTCGATGGTATCGTGCGGTCTGGTGAGTCCTATGTTGACGAAGCCATGATCACCGGCGAGCCTATTCCCGTCCGCAAGGGCGAGGGTGACGAAGTCGTTGGCGGCACGATCAACAAGACCGGCTCCTTCGAATTCGAAGCCACCAAGGTCGGCGCGGACACGCTTCTGGCGCAGATCATCCGCATGGTCGAGGCCGCCCAGGGCTCCAAGCTGCCCATCCAGGCGCTGGTCGATCGCGTCACCGGGGTCTTTGTCCCAGTCGTCATTGCCATCGCTCTGGCCACCTTTGCCGTCTGGTTTGTGTTTGGCCCGTCGCCGCAGCTCACCTTCGCCCTGGTCAATGCCGTTGCCGTGCTGATCATCGCCTGCCCGTGTGCCATGGGCCTGGC
>CAMLKN010000171.1 GCA_946480655.1 uncultured Devosia sp.
TCGGGCAGCTTGTAGCGCATCTTGAGGAAGGCGATCTCTTCCGAAGCCGCCCCGGTATCCGTCCCGCCATAGCGCAACGGATCGACCAGTTCCCCACCCGAACCGGCCGGCGTGATTTCATAAAGCGCGGTGACCGTGGTCCCTGCCCCGACATCGCCGGCATCGACCGCGTCATTGTTGAAATCCTCGCGGTTGAGGTGCCGGGTCTCGTAGCCGATCAGGCGATATTCGGCGACCACGGCCGGATTGAACTCGACCTGCACCTTCACATCCTTGGCAATGGTGTGGAGCGTGCCGCCGATCTCTTCAACCAACACTTTCTTAGCCTCGGCAAAGCTCGAAATGTAGCTGGCATTGCCATTGCCGTTCTGGGCCAGGGCCTGCATGGTCGCATCGTCGAGATTGCCGCGGCCGAAGCCGAGCACCGAGAGGCTGACGCCGCTTGCCCGCTTGTCGGCGATGAAGTCCTTGAGCTTTTCCGGATCGTCGATGCCGACATTGAAATCGCCGTCGGTGGCGAGGATCACCCGGTTGGTGCCGCCCTCGATGCGCGCATCTTCGGCCAGGCGATAGGCCAGCTCGATCCCCTCGGCGCCGGCCGTGCTGCCCCCGGCCCAGAGCTGGTCCAGCGCCGCCATGATCTCGGCCTTGTTGTCGGCGGAGGTGGGTTTCAGCGCCACGCCGGCCGAGCCGGCATAGGTGACGATGGAGACCGTGTCATTGGCCGAGAGCTGGTCGAGCAACAGGCCGAAGGCCCGCTTGAGGAGCGGCAGCTTGTCCGGCTCGTCCATGGATCCGGACGTGTCGATGAGAAAGACCAGGTTGCTGCGCGTATCGGCCACTTCGGGCTCGAAGCCCTTGATGCCGATCTGGAGGATCTGGGTCTTCTCGTTCCAGGGCGTGGGGTAGACCATGACTGTGGGCTTGAAGGGCACCTCGGCGCTCTCCGCCGCCGGATAGGCATAAGGGAAGTAGTTGATCAGCTCCTCGATGCGGACCGCGTCGCGCTCGGGCACATAGCCATCCTCGAGCTGGCGGCGCGCATAGGCATAGCTGGCCGTATCGACATCGAGCGAGAAGGTCGAGACCGGCTCTTCGGCAGCGACCCTCAGGCGCTGCTCTTCAAACTCGGCAAACTCGTCGCCGCTCGGCATGACGGCCTGCGAAGGCGGCATATAGTCGGCGGCGCTCTCGGCCATCATGCCGCCGGCGGGAGCCGCGGATGCGACCGGCGCAGGCATGCCAACGGCCATTTTGGTGGCGGCATTGGCCCGGCCCACTTCGCTTTCGGCCGTCATCATGGGCTCGGGCGCGACCGGCGCCACGGCCTCCGCCTGGTCGGCCAGGGACATTTCGGCGTCGACCGGAGCCTCCTCGCGGGCCTCCGTCACAGGGGCCGGTTCGGGCGTGGCGTCGGCATCGGTCCCGGCCAGTTCCACGGGCTGGTTGACCTGGGGCACGACCTGGCTGGTCGGGGTGAGCGATGTCGTATTGTAGAGCTGCCAGCCGAGCGGCAGTACGAGCAGGGCAATGGCGGCGGTGCCGACTGGAATACGCATGTCCATGATCGAAATCCCCTTCAAGGAATTGATGATGGACATGAGACGGCCGTCCGCTGGCTTTCCTTGGGGCGCCTGCGCAGTTTTTTTCTGTTCGGCGTCGAAGGCCTCTCGGGCAGCGTTGAGCGCGCATTCACGGGCAGCAGCACGCGCGGGTGGCACAGCACCCGACTTCAGCGTTTCGAACGGGTCTTTGTCTTCGGGAAAGCTCATAGCAGCCCCCTCAATGTCTTGCGGGCTTCAAATACGTGGAAGGAAACGGTGGCTTCCTTGATGCCCATGATCGCGGCGGCTTCGGCATGGCTCAGCTCTTCGGCATAAACCAGCAGCACCGCGTCGCGCTGTTTTTCGGGCAGGGAGCGGACCGCGTCCCAGAGCTGGCTGCTGGTGGCGGCCGCTTCCTGTTCCGCCTCGGCTTCGGTGGGCGTCACCTCGGCATAGGCATTGGCATGGCGCCCGCGCCGGGCGCCGGCCCTCTGCCAGTCGCGCACCGCATTGAGCGTGATGCGATAGACCCAGCTCGAAAAGGCGCTGCGGCCGTCGAAGCGCGCAATGGCCTGGCCGATCTTGACGCAGACCTCCTGGGCAATGTCCTCGGCATCGTCGCGATGCCCGCACCAGCGCCAGGCGGTGCGATAGATGCGGTCATATTGGTCTTCGATCAGCTCGGCAAAAGCGGCACCATCGCCATTGGCGGCGCGCGCAACCAGAGCGCGGGTCAGCGCTTCGGTCGCGTCCGGCTTGGGTGCGGCTGTCAGTCCCATCATCTGTGCATGCACGTCTTGCCTCTCCGGGCTAATCTAGAGACTAAGACGACAGTGCTGCGCCAGTCCTTTGGCCGGCGCTCAACATTTATTTCCCGGAGGTGGGCCAGGACATGGCAGATGAACAGAAAAACGGGCCCTTCGGGCTCAACCGCACCCGCATCATGATCCTCCTGATGGGGGCGCTGGTGCTGCTGATCTCCATCGGCATGTTCCTGGGCGGTCCGAACTCCTACCAGGCGCTACGCGAAGCCTCGGATGCGGCCAAGGAACCGACGGCGGAGCAGGTCGAGGGGCAGTGAGGACGTCTGTTCTTCTCCCCATCGGGAGAAGGTGGCGCGCAGCGCCGGATGAGGGGGTGCCTGTCGCATCCCTCAGCGCCGTCGACATATCCCCCTCACCGACTCGGCTTCGCCGAGCCACCTCTCCCCGAGGGGGAGAGGACCAAGAAGGGTCACGCCACCAGCGCCTGCGGAACCGCCTCGGCGATGAAGCCGCCGCCCAGCACTTCGCTGGTTTCGCTGTCATCGGCATAAAAGACGCAGGCCTGGCCCGGCGAAATGCCGTATTCGCCGGTGACAAGCGTCACATAGACATCGCCATCCCGCATCTGGATCACCGCCGGCTGCGGGCCGCGGGTAGAGCGAACCTTCACTTCCACCGGGGCGCCATTGCCGGCGCTGGCTTCGGCCAAGGGTAGGCCACCCAGCCAGTTGACGTCGCGCAGGCGCACCGTGTGGGTCTTCAACGCCTCGCGCGGGCCGACGATGACGCGGCCGGTCCGGTGATCGAGCTTGACCACGTAAAGCGGTTCGCCCGCGGCGATCCCCAGACCCTTGCGCTGGCCGATCGTGTAATGAACGATGCCCTCGTGCCCGCCCAGAACCCGGCCATCGAGATGCACGATCTCCCCCTTGCTGAGGGCCTCGGGGTGCATCCTGGCGATGATGTCGGCATACTTGCCCTGCGGCACGAAGCAGATGTCCTGGCTGTCGTGCTTTTCGGCGATTTCGAGACCCATGTCGCGCGCATGCTGGCGCACTTCGGCCTTGCCCATGCCCCCGAGCGGGAAGCGCAGGAAATCGAGCTGGCTCTGCGTGGTGGCAAAGAGGAAATAGGACTGGTCGCGGTCATTGTCGACCGGCCGGAAGAGGTGGCGCCTGCCATCTTCACCCAGGCGCGTCTGCACATAGTGGCCGGTGGCCAGCACATCCGCGCCCAGGTCCTGCGCAACGGTCATCAGGTCGACAAACTTCACGCTCTGGTTGCAGGCAATGCAGGGCACCGGCGTCTCGCCCTGCTGATAGGCATTGGCGAAGGGCTCGATAACGGCATTCTTGAAGCGCTCTTCATAGTCGAGCACGTAATGGGGAATGCCCAGCTTGGCCGCGACGCGGCGCGCATCGTGGATATCCTGCCCGGCGCAGCAGGCGCCCTTGCGATGAATGGCTTCGCCATGATCGTAAAGCTGGAGGGTGACACCCACCACTTCATAGCCCTCGCGGGCGAGCAATCCGGCGACAACGGAGGAATCCACGCCCCCGGACATGGCGACGACGACGCGCGTGTCCTCCGGGCGCTTGGCAATATCAAGCGAGTTCAGCATCTCTTCTCGTATCCGGTTGGGGTCAAGGGCCAGCGGCTACTGTGTGGCGCTTCCATACGCAAAAGCCTGCGCCCTGTCCATGGTGGCACCCGGCAGCTTTTGCCGCCTGCCCGGCAGGTCTGGCCGCTGGGCCTGCCGATGGGCGATCCGCGGGGCCGCCTAAACCAATGATCTCAAATGATTTCTGTCGGCTGCGCGGATTGGCAAGGCTCTTGCATCGCCTAGACCGGATGAGTGTTTGTTCAGGGGCGCCCACGTGGCTTCACATCTGACGATTATCAGCGGACCCAGCGCTTCGGCCCGGGCCTTTGCCGGCCAGCAGGCGGGTGCGCAGGACGCAACCAGTGAACCCAAGGGCCTGCTCGGCCTGTTTGCCGCGCTCCTGGCGGGTGGTGACGCACAGGCCATCGCGGCCAACGCACCTGCCGGCCTCACGCCCAACGCCACCGGCGGCCAGAACGACGAGGGCCTCGCGGGCCTCTTCCGGCTGACGCTCCAGAACGCCATTGATGGCGAGCTGGGCGACGGGACCGGCGAGGATACCGACAATCCGGACGCCCTGGCCGCCGCCATTGATGGCCCGGTTCTCCCCGCGATCACGGCCGATCCCAAGCCGATGGTCGACTTTGTCGAAGCGCTCGGTGCCCTCAAGGCCAGCCTCGACAAGGGTGAGCCGCTGGACACCGAACTGCTCACCGGGGTCGAGGATGCCCTGACGGCCCTGGCCGAGGCGCTTGGCCTCGACCTTGAACAACTGGCCGTGCCCGAGGATTTTGCGGCGCTGCTGGAAACCACCGGCTCCGACGAAAGTGGCCTTGCCGGCGCACTGACGCAGTTGCTCGCCCCGCTGGCCCAGTCGATGGCCGATGCACAACTGGCCGCCGATGCGGAGGCAGCGGCGAACGCGCCCGCTGCCGATGCGCAGATGAAAGCCCTCAGCGACAAGCTCGGCGCCCTTCTGGCCGCGCTCGAAGACGGAGCCGTGTCCGCCGAGAAGCTGGCCGCCCTGGGCATGACGCCGGGACAACCGCTCGATGCCGAAATCGAAGCGGCCCTCGGTCGCTTCGCCGCAAGCCATTCGACCCAGCCCAGCGTGCCGGAAGAACCCGTTCTGGCCGCACCGGCGCTCAAGCTCACCGAACCCGTCTTGTCGGGCAAGGCAATCGACGCAGCGGGCACGGCCGGCACAAGCGAGAACCCCACCAGCGGCCGGACCGAGACCGGTGCTGATGGCGAGGCAAGCCAGGATCAGTCGACGGCGGAACGCGGGCGCGAACGGCCCGAGCCGGTTGGCCGCGAGGCGCGCCCGACATTCAACGCCAATGCACCCGCCCCGACGGACGCCTCCAACACGCCCAGCCCATCGGCGGATGCCAGCATCCAGCAGGCGGCCGGCGCCCGGATCGATGCCAGCGCCAATCCGCGCATCATCCAGGCCGGCTACCAGACCAGCCAGCAGCAGCTCAACCTGCCCCAGATCGCCTT
>CAMLKN010000172.1 GCA_946480655.1 uncultured Devosia sp.
CAACCTCTCCACAAAAACCAAAATCACAAAGGCCCCCGCTCAATGCGGGGGCTTTTGTGCTTTCCGGAAACATATCGTGAAGCGCCAAGTGACCGTTCCTCCGTTCACCGCAGATTGCGAAAAGTGCTTCGGCCTTTGCTGCACCGCCCTGTCCTTTGAGCGTTCCGACCAGTTCGGCCATGACAAGTTGGGCGGCCAACCCTGCCAGTTTCTTCAATCGGATTTCCGTTGCCGCATTCACGCCCGGCGCGAGGATCTGGGATATGGCGGCTGCGAAGCCTTTGACTGCCTTGGGGCAGGGCAAAAGGCCAGCGCGGCTTTCGCTGCCCTGAACTGGCGCAATGACAGCGGCGTGGCCCGGCGGCTCTATGCCCGCTTCTCGCAACTGCTCCTGCTGCAGGAAATGCGGCAAGCCCTGGAGACGGCTGCCGGCCTCGATATTTCAGCTGATCGGCATGAGGAACGCCAAAGGTTGCTTGATTTGGTCGGGGCCGAAGCCGATAGCGGTGCCAGCGATGTCACAGGGGCCGGTCAGCGCCTTCTCAATGAAGGCAAGAACTTCCTCAAGGGACTTGCGCCTGACTTGGTGTTGTAGTCCTGGCCGCCCGATCAGGTGAGGGGTTGACCTCGCGGGCTCAAAAGCCATGCTGGCCGTCCCCTATTTGAAGAATTGCCGAGACCTATGCCGCTGATCCGCATCCTCCTGCTTTCCCTGCTTCTGATCCTGCCAGCCAGTGGCCAGACATTCCTGCCGGGTCAAACCGAGACGGCGAGCGAGACTGAAGCAGCCAGCAGTTCCGCGGCCGTTGACGACTTGATCCGGATCCTCGAGGACGACGCGGCGCGGGCAGCCCTGATCGAACGGCTGCGCCAGGCGGCGCCGGAGACCGTTCCGGATGAACCCAACGTCCAGGATCTCAGCATCGCGCGGCAGTTGGCCGAATATACGCGGAGCGTGGCCGAAGGCGCTTCCGCCACCCTGCGCTCGGTGGGGCAGGCCCTTGGCAGTCTGCAACAGGTCTTCAGCGGTTCGCTCAGCGCTGACAGCAGTGCGTTGCGGTCGTTTGCGGTGGACATCGGTTTCCTGGCGGTCGCGCTCTTCGGCGGCTTCTTCGTCCTGCGACTCATCGTCAATGCGCTTTGCCAGGGAATTGCCGCGCGTGTGGCCGGGCGGGGTGTCCTTTCCAGACTTGGCGGGTTGCTGGGTGTCGCCCTGGTCGATGCCGGCAGCATCGTTCTGGCCTGGGGGCTCGGCTACGTGCTGGCGCTCAACTTCGGAACGACAGCCAATGGGCAGATGGGCATTAGTCAGTCCCTGCTGCTCAACGCTTTCCTTGTCGTTGAACTGATCAAGCTTGCGGTGCGCGTGGTGCTGGTGCCGCGGTTCCCGGCTCTGCGGCTGCTCTCTGTCACGGACAGCAATGCCGCTTATTGGTCCTTCTGGCTGGCGCGGATCGTCTCGCTGCTCGGCTATTCGTTCCTCTTCGTGGCGCCGATCCTGACCAGCCTCGTGTCGCCGGCGGCGGGGGGCGCAGTGCAGGTGCTGGCCATGGCCACGGCGGTGACCATCGGCATCATCATTACCCTGCAGAACAAGGATGACGTTCGCATCTGGCTGCAGGAGGTTTCGGAACGGCGGGGACAGGATGGTCTCGGACAGGCCCTGGCCGCCATCGGACGGCACTGGCATGTGCTGGTCATCGTCTATCTGCTCGCCCTTCTTGTCGTCTGGTTCGCCAATCCGGAAACGGCCCTGCCATTCATGATCGGTGCCACCGTCCAGTCGGCTTTCGCGATCCTGATCGGCGCCCTGGTCGTCGGTTTCATCACACGCTTTGTCAGTGCCGGACTGACCCTGCCCGATGATGTCCGGCAGCGTTTGCCCCTGCTCGAGACCCGCCTTCGGTCCTTTGTGCCGGCTGTGATGCGCGTCGTCCGCTGGATCATCATAGCCGCGGTGATCATTGCCATTGGCCAGGCCTGGGCGCTGTTCGATTTCGCTGCCTGGATCGGCAGCGAAGAGGGACTGGCCGTCGCCGGCTCGGTCGTTTCGGCGGCCCTGATCGTCCTTGCCGCCATCGTGCTGCATGTCGTCGTCGCGTCCTGGGTGGAATACCGGCTCAACGTCAATTTCGGCAAGGTGCCGACCGCGCGCGAGAAGACGCTGCTGAACCTGTTCAAGAACGCCTTCACCATTGCGCTTGTGGTCTTCGGAACCATGCTGGCCCTGGCCCAGATCGGGGTGAATATCGCGCCGCTCCTGGCCGGTGCCGGTGTGGTGGGCCTCGCCATCGGCTTTGGCGCGCAAAAGCTGGTGCAGGACATCATCACCGGCATCTTCATCCAGTTCGAGAACATCATGAACGAGGGCGACGTCGTGGCAGTGGGGCAGTGGTCGGGCGTGGTCGAAAAGCTCACCATCCGGTCCGTCACTATTCGCGATCTCTCGGGCACCGTGCATCTCATTCCCTTTTCGTCGGTCGATCAGGTCAGCAACATGATGCGGGGCTTCTCCTATCATGTGGCCGAGATCGGCGTGGCCTATGACAGCGATATCGAAACCGTCAAAGCCGCCATGCGTGAGGCCTTCGACCGTCTCATGCAGACCGAGCACAAGGACGAGATTCTAGACGAACTCGACATGCAGGGGATAACCGCCTTCGGGGACTCCGCGATCACCGTGCGGGCCCGCATCAAGACGCTGCCGGGCAAGCAATGGGGTACGGGGCGTCGCTACAACGAACTGGTCAAGACCGTCTTTGCGGAGCGCGGCATCGAGATCCCCTATCCGCACGTCACCTATGTGCCGGCAGGCGGCAGCCCCAAAACGCCGCCTCCGGCGCGCCGGATCGACGGCGGGGCCGAGGGGGATGCCGATTGACGGCGATGTGATCGGCCGGTCAATCTTGCCTTAAGGTCATCTTAATTGCCTGCGTTAATATTTGCTGTACGCGCTCATGTTGCGGCACAGCAGGCGCGTTCGTGACTTTCCAGTAGCGCGTATGCACGAGGCCCAAGATGACCCGATCGCTCGGTTCTTTGACATCCCGATTCCGCATGGCAGGCGCAACCCTGGCGTTGCTCGGCGTTTTCGCAGCGCCCGGCGCCGCCCTGGCCAATAGCGCGGATTTCCTGCGCAATCTCTGGCCAGAGGCTGAGCGCGCAGGTGTCTCGCGCCAGGCCTTCGAGGCCTCCTTTGCCAGCTATAGCCCCATTCCGCAGGTGATCGAGCTGACGCGCAAGCAGCCCGAATTCTCCCAGACGGTGCAGCAATATATCGACAAGCGCGTCACCGCCGCGCAGGCGGCCAAGGGCCAGGCCATGCGCAATGAATGGGCGCAAACGCTGGCCGGGGCGCAGCAGCGCTATGGCGTGCAGCCCGAAATCGTCCTCGCCATCTGGGGCATGGAGACCAATTTCGGCGGCTTCATGGGCGGCAACAATACCATCCATGCCCTCGCCACTTTGACCGAGAACGGCTATCGCGCCGACTTCTTCCGCTCCGAACTGGTGACGGCGCTGCGCATCGTTTCGGATGGCCACATCTCGCCGGGGTCGATGGTGGGATCCTGGGCCGGCGCCATGGGGCATACCCAGTTCATGCCCTCGAGCTTCATGCGCTATGCGGTCGACTACAATGGCGACGGGCGCAAGGACATCTGGAACTCGGTACCCGATGCGCTCGGTTCGACCGCCAACTACCTCAACAGCTTCGGCTGGCGGCCGGGCGAGACGTGGGGCTATGAGGTCAAGCTCCCCAGTGGCTTCAATTTCGCGGCGGCCCGCGAAATGGGCAAGGCGCCATTGAGCCAGTGGCAGGCCATGGGGGTTACCCGGGTTTCCGGGCGGCCCTTCCCCCGGCCCGAGGATGTCGGCCGGCTCTACATGCCAGCCGGTGCCAATGGGCCGACCTTTCTGCTGCTGCCCAATTTCGATGTCATCAAGCGCTACAACAATTCTGACAGCTATGCCCTGGCCGTGGGACATCTCGCGGACCGCATCCTGGGGGGAGGCGGCTTCGTCACCCCTTGGCCGGAGGGTGACTATGCGCTCAACAAGGCGCAGCGCGGCGAGTTGCAGACCCTGCTGGCCCGGGCCGGCTTCGACGTCGGTACGGCCGATGGGGTCATCGGACCCAAGACGCGTGCCGGCATCATTGCCTATCAGCAGGCGCGCGGCTTGCCCGCTGACGGACATGTCTCGGGGCTCCTGCTTGAGCGGCTGAAGCGCTGAGCCCAGCGTTAACGTCCTGTTAACAAACTGAGCGCAATCTCGTTGGCGCTTAAGTAGAGGGCAGGCCAGCGAACACAGATGTTTCGCGCCTGCCCTCGCCCATTTCGGGTGCCACAAAATCCCCGGTTTCCTCGTGCAGGAAGCCCGTTCCGCCATCCTCCCGACCACAGATTTCCGTTTCCATGTTTGCCGTTCGATCTCTCCTTGCCGCGCTCCTGTCCCTGGCGCTGATCCTGCCCGCCCCCTCCCTTGCCGTCTCGATGATGGACCCGTTCAACCTGCCGCCGGCCATGGATGGTGCGACGGCCAAGGTGGGGGATGGCGTGCCTTACGGCGACGGCGCCCGCAGCAAGCTCGATGTCTATGCGCCCGAGCAACGCGGCGAGGCGGCGCCGGTGGTGTTCTTCATCTATGGTGGCGGTTGGAGCCGGGGTGAGCGGAGCGAGTATGAATTTGTCGGCCGGGCCCTGGCGTCGCGGGGTTTCGTCACCGTTATTGCCGACTACCGGCTCTATCCCGAGGTGCGCTATCCCGAATTTCTCGAGGACGGGGCGCGGGCGCTGCGCTGGGTGCAGGACAATATCGCCAATTATGGCGGCGATCCCAACCGGCTGTTCCTGGCCGGTCATTCGGCGGGCGCCTACAATGCCGTCATGCAGGCGCTCGACCCTTCGTTCCGGGCCGAGTTCGGCGTTACCATGCCGATCCTCGGCGTTGCTGCGCTGTCGGGTCCATACGACTTCTATCCCTTCGAATATAATGAAGTCCGCGATGTCTTCGGGCAGGCGGCAAGCCCCGAGGGGACGCAGCCGGTCAACCTGATCACGGCCGAAGCGCCGCCCATGTATCTGGCCACCGGCACGACCGACCCGATCGTGCGGATGCAGAATACCGAGAACTTTGCGGACCGCCTGCGGGCGCAGGGCGTCTGGGTGACGACGCAATATTACGATGGCTTTGGGCATATGGAGCCGGTGCTGGCCATGGGCGCGATGTGGCGTTGGCGCATGCCGGTGCTCGATGACATGGTGGGCTTCTTCCAGCGTTTTGGCGCCTTCCCCAGCGGCGTGCCGTATCTGGCGGTCGCCCCCGAGCCGCCGCAAATGCTGCCCGACTCGGTGGCGCCCATCGACCAGATCGTCAGCGACCTCAACGCCATGTTCCAGCCGATCGAGGACT
>CAMLKN010000173.1 GCA_946480655.1 uncultured Devosia sp.
AGCAGGTCGAAGACGATGGCGGCGCGGCCATTGCCGATATGGGCGAAGTCATAAACCGTGGGGCCGCAGGCATAGAGACGCACGTTGTTCTCGTCCATGGGCACGAAGGGCGCCTTGGAGCGGGTGAGCGTGTTGTAGAGGGAAAGCTGCGGCTTTGCCGTGGTCATCGAGGCTTCCTGTGGCCAGACAATATCGATCGCTCTGGCGGGAGAGCCTCTATCCACAGGGTGCTATCGGGATGAAGAAGACCGCTCCGCCAACGCTGGGGTTAGCAGGTAATAATGCAGCAGGTAATGGTGCATGCGGTTTTCATGGCGCGGAGATTGGCCGGGGCGCCGCCGGAAATCAAGAGAATTAGTGCGGCCGCGAAACAAAAAAGGGCGGCCCAACCGGACCGCCCAATCGCTTTGGAGGCGATTTTTCCGCGTCTCAGGAGGCGCGGAATTGCTGGTGGCATTGGCCGCAGGCACCGCCCACGGTCTGAAGTCCTGCCTTGTAGGCTTCCATGTCGCCGGCCTGGGCAGCGGCCAGCGCGGCTTCCGCGCCACCCTTGGCCGTGTCGATGATGGCGACAAAGGCGTCCCAATCCTCCCAGATCGCCGGGAGGGCCCTGGAGCCCTCGATGGCAGACCCTTCGGGGAAGAGGTCGGGCAGCTTGGTAAAGTTATCAACCAATGTCTGAGCGGCGGCGATAGCCTCGTCACCGGTCTTGTCCATGGCACCGCCCTGCATGACGGCGCCATTGGATTTCATGAGGTCCTTACGCATCGCGACGGCCTCTTCTGGGCTGAGGGCATCCTGGGCGATCACGCCCACTGCGCCAACCGCGGCCAAGGCAACGAATGCCAGGGCCGTAATCCTACGGATGAACATCATTAGCACCTTGATTGGTTATGCACGATGGCGGGCTTGCCTCTGCTCGCCAAGGACACAGTTGCACGGGTCAAACGCGTGCCCAACGGGCACACGGATATGTTACCGGTCAAGATGGCAAGACTGGGACGCCTGTTCGGGCGTCAAACCGGCCGCCCAGCGGCGTGGGCGGCCGGTCTGGATCACGAGCGGAACTGCTGGTGGCACTGGCCGCATGTGCCCATCAGGGCCTGGGCAGACGCGGTGTAGGTGGCAGCGTCTCCAGCTTCAGCTGCCGCGATGCCCGCTTCCGCCGCCTGGACGCCCGCCTCGGAAATGGCGGTGAAGGCTTCCCAGTTCTCCCAGATCGCCGGCAGGGCTTCGCTGTCGCCGACATTGGAACCTTCGGGGAAGAGCACGGGAATGCGGCTGTAATTGTCGCGCAGGGTGGTCATGGCAGCTACAGCATCAGCGCCGGTGAGGTTGCCGATGGAGCGCAGCAATGCGCCACCCTGGCGCATCACGTCCTGGCGCAAGTCGACGGCCTCTTCGGGCGTGGCAGGGGCGGTGAAGGCGTCTTGAGCAAACGCGCCGGCAAAGCCGGCAAGCAGGACGGAGGCCAGAGCAATGGCGGAGGCCTTGCGAATGAGCATTGAGTGTTCCCTCGGAAATGACAAAAGCGACGCGCGGACCCCTCTTCCGGCGCGTGCACCCTGCCATGGCCCGATGACGGTGCCAAATGAACACACGTTAATGTTATCAGTTACTTGGAGAGAAGTTCGACAGTCTGTTCGATGTCTCCGAACAGTGCTCGGCCGTCGCCGCCAACCGCGCGGATACGCACGGTATCACCGGACTTGAGGAAGGGGGTGCGGGCCCGGCCATACTTTGCCTTTTCAGCCGTGCGCGCCTCGGCAATGCAGGCAAAACCGATGCCATCGGGTTTAAGCGGCAAGGTCTGGTCATGGGGATTGGACACCGTGCCGCCGCCGATGATCGTCCCCGTCGCCAGATTGCGGGTGCGTGCTGCCTCGACGATGAGATCGGCAAAATCGAAATGCATGCCGATGCCGGCATTGGGCTGGCCATAGAGCGCACCATTGACCTCGATGCGAATGGGCAGGTGCAGGCGGTTGTCCATCCACGCGGCGCCTAGACTGTCGGGCGTGGCGACGACGGGCGCAAAGCTGGTCGAAGGCTTGGCATGGAAGAAGCCGAAGCCGTTCTGCAGGTCGTCGACCACAAGGCGCCGCAGGGACACGTCGTTGAGGACGGTGACGAGGCGAATGGCGGCCGCCGCTTCCTGGCGTGTGACACCCATGGGGACCGCACCGATGATCACCCCGACCTCGGCCTCGAAATCGAGCGCCAGATCGTCGGCAGGAACGATGATAGGATCAGTGGCGCCCGACAGGGAATCGGAAGCGCCCTGGTAGAGCAAGGGACGGATCGACTGCAGTTCCTCGTCCTTGCTGCCCTTGAGGGACCGGACGCGTTCGAGATGGCTCATATAGGCCGAGCCGTCTATCCATTGGTAGGCGCGCGGCAGTGGTGCGCGCGCATCCCGGGGCTCGAAGGGCTGACCGGCGATCTCGCCGGCTTCGAGGCGCGCGGACAGATCGGAGAGGGCTGGCGCAGTCTGGGTCCAGTCGTCCAGCGCGGCCTGCAGGCTGGGAGCGATCCGGCCAGCGGAAACGCAGCGCGTGAGGTCGGACGAGACGACGACAAGCTGCCCGTCCGGCCGGCCACTCCCCAGGGTCGCGAGTTTCATGGCGGCGTCTCCTTCGGTCCGGTGTTGCCCAGGTGCGCTACCCTGGGGCAAATCAGCGTTATAATGTTGCCACGAGCCCTAGCGATGTCTTAAGGGCCAAAGGGCGCAGGCGGTTGCGGCGGGAGCGTTCGCCGCGCCACTCGGGGGCAGAATCGGCGACGGGAAGCGCCGCCGACTTTGCCCGAAACGCTTCAGACAGGAAATTGGCTTGACCTTCATGACGACCGGATTGCGGCCCTTGCTCCTGCTGGTTCTGACCATGCTGGTGCTGGCGCTGGACGTCGAAGCCGCCCACGCCCAGGCGGCTCAGTGCGCCCAGTTGCAGGCTGCGCTGGCGCAATTCGACAGCAATAGCGAATTCCGGCAAATGGGCGGCAATTCCAATGCCGCACGGCAATTGCAGCGCCAGGTGCAGCAGGCCGAGAGCCGCTATATCCGCGACGGATGCAATGACGACGCCCGCGCCGGCCGGCCCCTGACCCGCGCCTGCCAGCTCATTGCCCGTGATGTGCTGGATCTGCGCGAGCAATATGCGCAGGTGAGCCAGTCGGTTGAGACCGCCAATGCAGTGGCGCAGCAGCGCGAGGCCATCCTGCAGGAAATGGCCCGCTTCGGCTGCAATGCCGGATCGAGCGCCACCTTCACCCAGGAACGCCAGGATATCTTCGACCGCATCTTTGGCACGACGACCGAGAATGACTTCACCAATGGCGATTTCGTCGACGGCGGTGACTATTGGGGCTATTCCGGCTTCAGCACCGTTCGCACGGTTTGCGTGCGGCTGAGTGACGGCTATTTCTGGCCCATCAGCTATGCAACGCTGCCCGAGTTCATCGGCAACGACGCCATGACATGCCAGCAGATGTGTCCGAACACGGCGGTGGACCTCTACTACTACAACAACCCCGGCGAAGAGCCGGAGCAGATGCGCAATATGAGCGGTACGCCTTATCTGTCGCTGGCGACCGCCTTCGCCTATCGTAACGAGTTCGACAAGTCGGCCAGTTGCACGGTGGCGCCTACGGCCGATGGCACGGTGACCCTGGCCAATGCGGCCGATGGCAGCAGCCGGGCGGTCCTGGACATCAATGGCCTGCGCATTCCCATGCCGCTGCGCGATCCGCGCGGATCAACGCCGGTCCAGGCGGCCCCGATAGAGGAAGTGGCGACGGTGGCCCTGGTCGACGTTCCCCTGCCCCGGCCACGGCCGGCTGGTCCGGGCGAGATCGCGCGCCAGCCGAGTGCCCCGGCAGAACCGGAGCTGCGCATTGTTCACTTCGGCGACAAGGCGGTCAGGGTAGTCGGTCCAGACACGCCTTACGCCCAAGCAGGACAAGCAGGGACTTGAGCTCAGGGCCGTCGTGACGGCCGGTCAGCGCCATGCGCAAGGGCAGGAACAGCGCCTTGCCCTTGCGGCCAGTGCTGGTCTTGAGTGCATCGGTCCAATGGCCCCAGGTGGTCTCGTCCCAGGGCTCAGGCGGCAAAAGCGCCTTCGCCAGGGCGAGAAAGTCGCGATCCTCGTCGGCGATGACGGGCTCTATCGGCCCGGTGACCAGCTTTGACCACTCCGCAATATCGGGAAAGCGCGCAAGGTTCTCGCGGAGGAGCAACCACATGGCCTCGCCTTCAAGGCCCAGGGCCGATAGGCGCGAGGCGGCCTTTTCGTAAGGCATGGCATGGAGCAGGCGCGCATTGAGCGAGTCGAGTTCGGCCGGATCGAAACGGGCCGAGCCATGCGAGATCATCGAGAAATCGAGCTTTTCGGCAATGGCGTCGAGGCTCTCATAGGGCTCCACGGAAAGGCTGGTGCCGGTCAGCGTGGCGACGATCGCTACGGCGAGCGGCTCGTAGCCCTCGGCCCGAAGATCGCTGATCGACTGGCTACCCAGGCGCTTGGAAAAGCCTTGCCCCTGCGCGTCGGTGAGCAGGTTGTGGTGGCCGAAGACGGGAACGGCGCCTCCGAGTGCCTCGAAAATCTCGATCTGTGTGCCGGTATTGGAGACGTGGTCCTCGCCGCGGATCACATGGGTGATGCCGAGGTCGATGTCGTCGACCACGGAAGGCAGCGTATAAAGATACGAGCCGTCGGCGCGGATCAGCACCGGGTCGGACATGGAGGCGGTGTTGACCGTCTGCGGGCCCTTGATGAGGTCGTCGAAATGGACGGGGCGGCCATCGAGCTTGAAGCGCCAATGCGGCACCCGTCCCTCGGCTTCGAGACGGGCACGATCCTCGTCGGTAAGGCCTAGGGCCGCGCGGTCGTAGATAGGCGGCTTGCCGAGGAGACGGGCACGGGACCGCTTGCGGTCGAGTTCGTCCTCGGTTTCGTAGCAGGGATAGAGCCGGCCGGCGGCAATCAGCCTGTCACGGGCGGCATCATAGAGCGCGGTGCGCTCAGACTGGCGGACCAGCAGGTCGGGCCGGACGCCCAGCCAGGCGAGATCGGCTTCGATGCCATCGGCAAATTCCCGCGTGGATCGCGCAAGGTCCGTGTCATCCATGCGCAGGACGTAGCGGCCGCCGCGGCGGCGGGCGAAGAACCAGTTGAGCAATGCCGGTCGGGCATTGCCGAGATGGATGCGGCCGGTTGGGGACGGCGCCCAGCGAACGGTGACGCTCATCCGATGGTCGGGTCCTTGTAGCCATTGGTGATGGGATATTTGCGGCCGAGACCGAATGCCCGGGGCGTGAGCTTGGGACCGGGAGCGGACTGGCGGCGCTTGTATTCGGCGATATTGAGCAGGCGCTCGATGCGCTTGAC
>CAMLKN010000174.1 GCA_946480655.1 uncultured Devosia sp.
GTCAAGATACCGATGGTTGCATAGGCAACCAGCGGCGCCTGGAACTGCACCAGATCACCGAACAGCGTCGGCGCATCGGCGAAGTAGAAGACCCAGGCGCCACCCGTAAGCACACCGATCAACAACCAGATAGTGTGCTTGGATACCCTCTTGGCCACCTTTTCGACAGACCACGGCGCCGCCTCGAGCTTGATCCGGGCATTGCGGTCGCCCTCGATGGCCCGCTCGACCACGAGGAACAGGTCGACCCAGACGGTCTGAGGGCAAGTATAGCCGCACCAGGCCCGGCCCACCGTCGAGGTGACCAGGAACAGCCCGACCCCCGCCATGACCAGAAGCCCGGCCACATAGTAGAATTCCTGGGGCCATATCTCGATGAAGAAGAAGTAGAATCGCCGGTTGGCAAGATCGAGCAGCACCGCCTGATCGGGTGCATAGTCGCCGCGGTCCCACCGCAGCCACGGCGTCGCGTAGTAGATGCCCAGCGTGATGGCCATGACGATCCACTTGAGGCGCCGGAAGGTCCCTTCCGCCCGCTTGGGGAAGATTTTGCGCCGGGCCGTATAGAGCGACTGCCTGGTCTTGGCCGAATTGACCGCCTCGACATCGATGCGGGTCGGGGCTGGGTCGGTCGCGCTGGTCGTCATGGTGGAGCTCCTGTCGGAGCAGCCATGCCATGGATTGCGCGGGAGGCATTTGACTTGAATCAACGAGGGCCACGGCGGGTTGCCGTGGCCCTCGCTGCCTCCCGGCGGCACCAGCCCATTACTGGCCGCCGCCCAGCCCGTGCACATAGACCGCCAACTGCTTGATGGTGACGTCGTCGAGCTTCTCCGACCAGGCCGGCATCATGCCGTGGCGTGCCCGCTGCAACTGCGCCTCGATCGAAGCCACCGATCCTTCATAGAGCCAGATCGCATCGGTGAGATCCGGCCCGCCGACATCGGCCATACCCTCGCCGGTTTCGCCATGGCAGCCAGCGCAATTGTCAGCGAACAGTTGCGGCGCGTCGGCACTGGCCGGTTCCGCCTCGATGCCGGACAAGCCAGCGACATAGGCCGCCATGTCCTTGATCTGGGCTCGATCGAGCATCCCGTCCGAACCGAAGTTAGGCATGAGGTTAAACCTTGTATCCGGGTCCGTCGGCGAACGAACGCCATGGGCAATGGTGAGGTAGATATCGTCCACCGTGCCGCCCCAGATCCAGGAGTCGTCGTTGAGGTTCGGATAGCCCGATGCCCCGGCCGCACCCGTACCATGGCACTGCGAACAGTTGACCTTGAAGGCCGAGGCGCCGGCCGAGTTGGCAAAACGTGTCAGTTCCGCATCGGCCAGGATGTCCGCAAGCGGGAGGGCAGCGATGCGGTCGATGACAGCCTGATTGGCCGTTTGGACGGCATCGATGTCCTGATGCAGGTCGGCGCGGCTGGAATAGCCCAACACGCCGCCCGTCGCGCTCGAGATCAGCGGCCAGGCGGGAAACAACACCGTGTAGACCACGGAAAACGCGATGGTCGCGTAGAAGGTCCAGAGCCACCAGCGCGGCATCGGGGTGTTGAGTTCCTTGATCCCGTCCCACTCGTGGCCGGTCGTCTCGGTACCCGTGAGGGCATCGACTTCTCTTTGAGTCGGCTTGTCAGTCATTGCCGGTCTCCATGGCACTATCGCGCAGGGGAATTTGGGCTGCATCCACGGCGCTGCGGCCAGCGCCGGGCCGGAGCAGGAACAGGATCACCATCAGGAAGACCCCAAACATGTAGACGAGGCCCCAGGAGTCGGCGAAGTGCCGGAACGTTTCGTAGTCCATCGTCAGCCTCTCAACGGAAATTGGCTTGTGCGTCGTAGCTGTCGAAGTTGACCAGCGTGCCGAGCATCTGCAGATAGGCGACCAGCGCATCCATTTCGGTGATCCTGGTGGGATCGCCGTCGAAGTCGCCGACTACGGCCTTGGGATAGCGGGCCAGGAGGTCCGACGTGTCCGCATCAGGCGTCGCCTGGGCCAGGAGGTCGAGCGTCGCCGCGTCGATCATCTCCTCGGTATAAGGTACCCCGACCGTCGCATTGGCTTGCAGCTTGCCGGTAATGGTGCCGTAGTCGAGCGTCGCCAGGGACAGGAAGGCGTAGCTCGGCATGACCGATTCCGGCACGACAGAGCGCGGATCGGCCAGGTGCTGCACCTGCCATTCGTTGGAGTATCGGCCACCGACACGCGCCAGATCCGGCCCGGTACGCTTGGACCCCCACTGGAACGGGTGGTCATACATGGACTCCGCCGCCAGCGAGTAGTGACCATAGCGCTCCACCTCGTCGCGGAACGGGCGGATCATTTGGCTGTGGCAGGTGTAGCAGCCTTCGCGGATGTAGATATCGCGTCCCGCCAGCTCCAGCGGGGAATAGGGCCGCATGCCGTCCACCTTTTCGATCGTGTTCTGGAAGTAGAACAGCGGCGCGATTTCCACGATGCCGCCAATGGCGACCACCACCAGCGAGCCGACCAGCAGGAGCGATGCGTTGCGTTCGATAATGCCATGCTTGGCAAGAAGGGACATTTGAAACTCCTTACTGAGCAGGCTGCAAGCTGGCGGGGACTGGCATCGGGCGCTCGGTGCGCACGCGACCGACAACCGTCATCCAGATGTTGAAGGCCATGACCAGGCCACCGGTCAGGTAAAGGAGGCCTCCCCCCAGGCGCATGACGTAATAGGGGTGCATGGCGGCCACCGTCTCGGCGAAGGAATAGACCAGGAAGCCCTGGCTATCGTATTCGCGCCACATCAGGCCCTGCATGATGCCGGCAACCCACATGGAGGCGGCGTAGACCACGATGCCCAGGGTCGCCAGCCAGAAGTGCCAGTTGACCATGCGCAGCGAGTAGAGCCGCTCGCGTCCCCAGAGCCGCGGCACCATGAAGTAGACGGCGCCGAACGAAATCATGCCGACCCAGCCCAGGGCGCCCGAATGCACGTGGCCGATGGTCCAGTCGGTATAGTGGCTGAGCCCGTTGACCGACTTGATCGACATGACCGGGCCTTCGAAGGTCGACATGCCGTAGAAGGCGACGGCAATGACCATCATGCGGATGATCGGGTCCGTCCGGAGCTTGTCCCAGGCGCCGCGCAGGGTCATGAGGCCATTGATCATGCCGCCCCAGCTGGGCATCCACAGCATGACCGAGAACACCATGCCCAAGGTCTGCGCCCAGTCAGGCAGCGCCGTGTAGTGCAGGTGGTGCGGACCGGCCCAGATGTAGAGGAAGATCAGCGACCAGAAGTGGATGATCGACAGCCGGTAGGAATAGACCGGTCGCTCGGCCTGCTTGGGCATGTAGTAATACATCATGCCCAGGAACCCGGCGGTGAGGAAGAAGCCCACGGCGTTGTGGCCATACCACCACTGCGTCAGCGCATCCTGGACACCCGAGAACAGCGAATAGCTGCGCGATCCGAAGACCGATACCGGCACGGCAAGGTTGTTGACCACGTGCAGCATGGCCACAGTGACGATGAAGGCCAGGTAGAACCAGTTCGCCACGTAGATATGGGGTTCCTTGCGCTTCAAAAGCGTACCCAGGAACAGGATCAGGTAGGCGACCCAGACAATGGTCAGCCACAGATCGACATACCATTCCGGCTCGGCATATTCGCGGCCTTGGGTAATCCCCAAGAGGTAGCCCGTTGCGGCCAGCACGATGAACAGCTGGTAGCCCCAGAAGACGAACCAGGCGAGATCACCGCCGAAGAGGCGCGCCCGGCTGGTCCGCTGGACGACGTAGAAGCTCGTGGTCAGCAGCGCTGTGCCGCCGAAGGCGAAGACCACCGCAGACGTGTGCAGCGGCCGCATGCGGCTGAAGGTGAACCAGGGTCCGAAGTTGAAGTCCGGGAAGGCCAGTTGCGCGGCAACCACGACGCCGACGAGGAAGCCGACTACGCCCCAGAATACCGTCAGGAGGGACCCGATGCGCACCGGACCGTCCATATAGGTCAGTTCGTCCGCCGGACCTGCCGCACGTTCCGGCAGGCGGAGCGCCACCAGCGTTGCCAAGCCAAGCACCAGGGTCAATATGCCCATATGCAGGCGAAATGGCGCGTCCACGGCAAGCCCAGAAAGCAGGGCCGCGGCCAGTGTTCCGCCACCAAGGCCAATGATCCATCCCTTGTTCACATCGTTTCCCCAAGCCTAACCGGCACAGATCTGCCGTCAGCGCTAAGTAGGCCCGGTTAGACGACGGGACTTTGATTTGGATCAATGGAAACAACCGCTCGCTTTGACAGGGTTCGGGGGCAATCCATCGGAGGGGAGGCCATGAAACCTGATCGGCCTGCAACCGGCCGCGGGGCCGAAGATTTGTCCGGACCAAGGCTAGGTCTGTGCCAGATTCTTGCGCAACGGCGGGAAAGCGCGCAGCCACGGACGCCGTCGTCCGAAGGTCTGCCGCTTGCCCGCGCGCCCATCACCCGCCTCCCGATAAGGCTTTTGACCCGGCAATGATCACCGACGCCCTGATCTGGGGCCTTCTTCTGGGAGCAGGCGCTTCTCTTCATTGCGCCGGCATGTGCGGGGCCATCGGCTGCGCCCTTCTGGTGGCCACCGGCACTGCCACGCCTACTCGCCCCGCCTGGCAGCGTCTCGCGGCGATGCAGCTTGGCCGTATTCTGTCCTATGCCCTGCTCGGTCTTGCCTTCGGCACATTCGGGGCCGGCCTATACCGTGTGCTCGACTTCAGCGCCGTGCACGTGCTCCTGCAATGGCTTGCCGCTGCCATCGTGGTCTGGACGGGCCTCGCAACTGCCGGCCTGGCCCCGTCGCCCGCCGGTTTGGACCGCGCCTTCGCGCCACTGGCCGGGAAGACCGCGCAGTGGCGCATGTTTCTATCCCGAACCGGACCTGAGCTGGACGTGGTTTCGGGCCTTATCTGGGGCCTGACCCCCTGCCCTCTGGTTTATATCGCGATTTTCAACGCCATGTTGCTCGGATCGATCGAACAGAGCCTGGTGATGATGCTCGCGTTTGGCCTGATCACGTCGATCCCCGTCATGGTCTCAGCGCTCGCTTTGTACCGGGCCTCGGGCCTTCGCACCCCCAAAAGTCGCCGGATAGCCGGACTGGCATTGATCGTCGCGGGTCTCTTGGCTGTGGCCCTTACCACCAAGGGCAGCCCGCTCTGTATCACCTGACAGATCGCAATAGGCTCGCCGTCGATCTTGGCGCAGTCGTTCCGAACACCTGGTCGGGATGAATACTGGCGGACTTGGCGGGAGAGACCGAATAGTGCGCCCGCTGCGACATAGATGGGCACTGTAATTGTTGGGAAATTTCGCTTCCCATGGTCCGATGAGCGGCAGCTTTGCGCCGCGACCCCAACATTCCAACTAGATTGGCCG
>CAMLKN010000175.1 GCA_946480655.1 uncultured Devosia sp.
AGGCCCGAGCCATCCGGCACGTCGAGCCTCGAGGCATTTTCATCCACGAGGTAGTCGACCTTGGCAACCTGGGGGGAATGCACTTCCTTGGGTTCGGCCATCAGAAGTCTCCCTTGAGAACGGTGTCCGTTCCAATGCCCCTTTGGACGCCCTCGCGGACCTCCGCTATGGCCAGATCAATCTCCTCGGGCTCGAAGGCGACGGGGTCGCCCTCTATCTGGGCGCCGGTTGCCTCTGCCTTGAGCTGATTGAGCAGGTCGATTTTCTCACGCGCCGTGAACAGGGTGTGGTGCGCAATCTGCATCGGGTTGAGCTGATCCTTCCCGCCCATGCGCTGCTTGAGAGTATCGAAGACCATCGTGTCCTCCGTGAATATGTGTCCACGGAGGAACGCCTGCGCTGAAAAATCGATGCATTCCGCGTCCGGGCGTAAGATCACCGGAAGGCGACCGACGTTCCCGATCACATTTCTCCCTCGGGCGAAACCGCCGCGCCGTCTCTGCGTTCCCCCGGCACAACCCAAGCAAGGAGGACCACATGGCCTATGATGACAAGCGTGTCGCCACCGCGGACGTCAAGGAAACCCACGACCTCATCGCTTCCGACAAGGTGGAAGGCACCAAGGTCTTCGACCCCAATGGCGAGCATATCGGCTCGATCGAACGCATCCTGGTCGAAAAGCGCGGCGGCAAGGTATCCTATGCCGTCCTGAGCTTTGGAGGCTTCCTGGGCATCGGCCACGACCACTATCCGCTGCCCTGGTCCAAGCTCGACTATGATGAAAACCTTGGCGGGTATCGCGTCGATATCACCAAGGACCAGCTCGAAGGCGCCCCGCGCTATGACGAGACCGACGACAACTTCTGGACGGCCGAAAACGGCCGCCGCGTCTACGACTATTATGGCGTGACGCCCTACTGGATCTGATCCGGTTCAAGCCATTTTCAATGACGTAATCATTGCCGGCCGGCGCCCTTCGGGTGCCGGTCAATATTTTGTCCTTGCCATCACGAACCCGTGAACGGTAGCGACCGGCGTAACCAAACCGACGCCTTGGCGAATGTCCTGCTGTTGGAACCACAAGCGTTCCTGAACAGAGGAGAATTCAATGAACCGCCTGTCCACCTTCGCCCTTGCCGCCTCGCTCACCGCCGCCCTGGCCGGCTCTGCCGCGGCTCAGGATGCCATGTCCACCGACGCCATGGGCGCCACCGAGAAGTGCTATGGCGTTGCGCTTGCCGGCGCCAATGACTGCGCGGCCGGTCCCGGCACGACCTGCGCCGGCACCTCGACCATCGACTACCAGGGCAATGCCTGGAAGGCCGTCCCCGCCGGCACCTGCACCACCATGATGCTCGAAGGCGACCGCATGGGTTCGCTTGAGCCCCTCGACCGCGACCTTCCCATGGCGAGCTGATCGCCAGATCGGGAGGCTCAAGGGCCTCCCGCATACGTTCCAAGGGAGGTTTCGATGTCGTTTCACGCGCTGCCCGCCCGTCCGGGCCTGGGCCTCAAGCCGCAGCACTATGCGCAAATCCTTGCCGAAAAGCCCGACCTGGGCTTCTTCGAAGTGCATGCCGAAAACTACATGGGCGAGGGCGGCCCGCCCCACCGCTACCTCTCGGCCATCTGCGAAGCCTACCCGCTCTCCCTTCATGGCGTGGGCCTCTCCATCGGCGGAGAAGGGCCGCTCGACCGGGACCACCTCCGGCGGCTCCGCACCCTGGTCGACCGTTATCGACCAGCCTCCTTTTCCGAACACCTGGCCTGGTCCAGTCACGACGAGGGCTATCTCAACGACCTCCTGCCGCTGCCCTATACGCCCGCGACCCTCGACCGCGTGGCCGAGCATGTCGACCAGGTGCAGCAGGTCCTGGGACGGCGCATGCTGCTCGAAAATCCGTCCACCTATGTGCTGTTCGAAGAGAGCAGCATCGACGAGGTCGATTTCCTCGACGCCATCGCCACCCGCACCGGCTGCGGCCTATTGCTCGACGTCAACAATGTCATGGTCTCGGCCGTCAATCACCGGCTCGATCCGCACGCCTATATCGATCGCTTCCCCGTTCACCGCGTAGGTGAAATCCATCTCGCCGGTTATGACGAAACCACCGACGAGGCGGGGGAACGCCTGCTGATCGACGCGCATGGCAGCCGGGTTCGCCCCGATGTCTTCGACCTTTACGGCCACACCATTGCCCGCACGGGGCCGCTGCCGACACTGATCGAGTGGGACAACAACGTTCCAGAATTCGACGTGCTGATGGATGAAGTGCGGCTGGTCGATGCCGTGCTCGACGCCGCTACCCCGCGAAAGCTGGCCTCATGACCGGCCAGGACCAGTTCACCGCCGCCCTGATCGACCCGAGCCGGCCCGTGCCGCCCGGGCTGGTCTCGCCCCGTGGCCTGCCTGACGCGAAGCGCTTCGCCGTCTATCGGAACAATGTGCATGTCAGCCTTGTGGGCGCCCTGGCCGCGCGCTTTCCGGTCACCAGGCAGGTGGTGGGCGAGGAGTTCTTCTCCGGCATGGCCCGCCTCTATGTCGGTGAGCACAAGCCGAAAACGCCGGTGCTCCTGCACTATGGCGAGAGCTTCCCCGACTTCATCGCCGGCTTCCCGCCAGCCGCTGGCATTCCTTATCTGGGCGATCTGGCGCGACTGGAAGCGGCCTGGACTCAAAGCTACAACGCGGCAGAAGCCACGACACTGACGCCGTCCGCATTGGGTCGGATCGCTCCCGAACGCCTCGGCGATCTACCCCTCAAGGTAGCGCCTTCCACGCGCCTTGTGTCGTCGCCTTGGCCCATTGGCTCCATCTGGTCGGCACATCAACACTCGCCCTTTGTCGTGCCCGTGCAAAGCGGCGCCGAAGCCGTCTTGCTGACGCGGCCCGATGCCGAAGTCCGGCTGACCATTGTCCCGCCCGAAGCTGCTGCGTTTCTCGCCGCGTTGGCGGCCACGTCGACGCTAGGGGCTGCCGTCGAGGCGGTCCTGTCCAGCTTCCCCCTATTTGATCCCGGCGCGACCCTGATCGGTCTGGCCGGTCTTGGCGCCTTCGCCAGCCCGCATCACGAGGCCCACCATGCATCCTGAACAGCTTGTCACTCGCGCCAACCGTCTCCTTGCGGCGGTTCCTGCTGCGCTGCCGCTCCTTCTGCTGCGCCTAGCCATCGCCATTCCCTTCTGGCGGTCGGGTCTCACCAAATGGGATGGCTTTCTGAGCCTCTCGTCAGGGGCACGCTACCTTTTCACCGAAGAGTTCCGCCTGCACATTTTCGGGCAGGCCCTCGCCTATCCCGCGCCGCTGACCATGGCCTTCCTCGCCGGCCTGGGCGAAGTGGTCCTGCCGGTGCTGCTGGTGCTGGGCCTGGGCACGCGCTTTGCTGCACTGGGCATCCTGGCCATGACCGTCATCATCCAGCTCACCGTTCCCGATGGCCTCGTCAATTTCCACCTGCCATGGTTTGCCATGGCACTGGCGCTGGTCGTCTATGGCGGCGGCGCGCTGTCTGCCGACCGGTTGATCGGCCTTGCCACGGCCAATCGCCTCAAGGCGTCTGCGCACCCCGCGCATTGACATAGAGCGCATAGAGCGAGGTCGTTGCCGTGATGAAGAGCCGGTTCCGCCGGGGTCCGCCAAAGGTCAGGTTGGACACCGTCTGCGGCACGCGGATCCTGCCGCAGAGCTTTCCCGTGTCATCGAAGACCTGCACGCCATCGGCGGCCGAACACCAGATCCAGCCGTCCGTATCGAGGCGGAAGCCATCGGGAACGCCATTGTCGATGATGGCGAAGGGCCCCAGGTCGCGTACCCGGTGGCCGTCGCTTTCCACCGCGAAGGCCCGGATATGCCGCGCTGCGTTGGGATCGTGGCTGGCGCCGGAATCGGCCACGTAGAGCACGCTCTCGTCGGGCGAGAAGGCGAGGCCATTGGGCTGGACGAAGTCGCCGACCATCAGGCTGATGGCGCCGGTTTCCCCATCGATCCGGTAAACGCCGCGCACCGGCTGCTCCTGCGGGGCCGCATAGCCTTCATAGTCCGACAGGATGCCGTAGCTGGGATCGGTGAACCAGATCGAGCCATCCGAGCGGACAATCACGTCATTGGGGGAATTGAGCTTTCTGCCCTCGAAGCTGTCGGCCAGCACCGTCACCGAGCCGTCCGCCTCCATCCGCGTCACGCTCCGCGTGCCGTGTTGGCACGAGATGAGGCGCCCCTGCCGGTCGCGCGTATGGCCATTGGCGAAGTTGGACGGCTGCTGGTAGGTCGATATCGAATTGTCCGCCGCCAGGTAGCGCAGGACGCGCTGGTTCGGGATGTCGGAGAAATAGAGGCAATCATGGTCCGAGAACCAGACCGGCCCCTCGGTCCAGCGGCATCCGGAATGCAGCTCCTCCAGTCGCGCGCTGCCCAGGACCTTGCGGGCAAAGCGATTGTCGATGATCTCGTAAAGTGCCTCGGCGGCCATGCATTCCTCCCCTTTGCGACCAGCATTAGCGCCGGCGGCGGCACGCGACAAGCCGCGCAACCGGGTCCGGGGATGCCTCCGGGGTGCTGAGACGGACCCTGTTTTCTGGTCGGAACGCCCTCGCTGGAAACACCCGCGGTTGCGCCAATTTTCGCCATGATTGGCCAGATCAAGGCGTTTTGTCACAGTTCCGTGAGCAAGAGGCCACACTTTTCGCCACACAAATAAATTCGGCGCAAGAACGATTTAGGCGCTGCCCACGGCCATTTGGGCTTGCCGGCAAGTGCTCCTTGGGAAATTTCCTTAAATCGGCCCCGTTCTCCCTGTCTATTTTGTAACGTCGTTGTAACAAATCCACATCGTCAATCTGTCCTCGAAGCGTTCCTGTATTCCCGAGGATATCCACTTGGACATTCATGCAAATATACCCAGTACCCTTCGGGGTAATCGGTAGAACTTTGCTCGGAGATAAGATGAACATTTCAGATTTTCTGGGCGACCCGACCTTTTTCAAGGGCGGGCTCCGCATCGTGCACTTCATTGGCCTGGCCCTTGGTCTGGGCACGGCAACCTTCCTCGACCTCATGATCGTCCGCTTCATGATGCGCGACAGGATTCGGCAATCCCAGGCCGAAGCCTTCGAATTCGGCACCAAGGTGGTCACCGCCGGCCTCGTCATGCTCTGGATCAGCGGGCTGGGCTTCCTTGCCTACTACTGGGGCTTTGACGCCGAAAAGCTCGCCAATCCCAAGATCTGGGCCAAGCTCAGCATTGTCGGTGTCCTGACCGCCAATGCCATCTATCTGCACAAGCTGGTGCTGCCCATTGTCCAGGCCCAGGTCTCGCGCACCCTGTTCGGGGGGCTGACGCAGGCCCAGCGCATTCGCATGATTGTGGGTGGCGCCAC
>CAMLKN010000176.1 GCA_946480655.1 uncultured Devosia sp.
GACCCCGCGGAGACAATTCCTTGCCCTTTCCCAATATCGACCCCATCGCCTTCGCCATCGGCCCTTTCGCCATCCGCTGGTATGCGTTGGGCTATCTGTTTGGCGTGCTGCTGGGCGCGGCCTATGGCTATCTGCTGCTGGCGCGCAGGCAGCTCTGGCACAGGGGCGAACCGCCCTTTCCGGCCAAGGACATCTGGGACTTCGCCTTCTGGACCATGCTGGCCATCGTGATCGGCGGACGCGTGGGCTACGTGCTGTTCTACAACCTGCCCTACTATCTCGAGAATCCCGCGGAAATCATCAACACCCTCGATGGCGGCATGAGCTATCACGGCGGCATGCTGGGCCTGATGCTGGCCGTGATCCTTTTCACCCGCATCAAGGGATCTGGCAACTGGCTGAGCGGGCTTGACCTGATCGCCTCTGTTTCCACCATCGGCATATTCCTCGTTCGTATCGCCAACTTCATCAATGCCGAGCTATATGGCGCGCCCACCAGCCTGCCCTGGGGCGTGGTGTTTCCCACCGATCCCGAGCAGTTGCCACGCCACCCCAGCCAGCTCTACGAAGCCGTCCTCGAGGGCCTGTTGCTGTTCCTCGTCATCCGCCTCGCCACCCATGTCTTCTATGCCCTGCGCAAGCCGGGCCTGGTGGCCGGTATTTTCGGCATCGGCTATGCCCTGTCGCGCATTACTGTCGAATTCGTGCGCTTGCCCGATGTGCAGATCGGCTACCTCTTCGGGACCGGCTGGGTGACCATGGGCATGATGCTGAGCCTCCCCATCCTCCTGGCCGGTCTCGTGCTGGTCGCCTATGCGGTCACGCGCCGCGAAAACCCGTTGCGCCCGTAAATGAGTGACAAGACCCTCACCCTTGGCGAGCAGATCGACCTGCAGATCCGCACCACCGGCCCGATCTCGGTCGCGACCTATATGGGGCTCTGCCTCACCCACCCCTCCAAGGGCTATTACCGCGCCGGCGAGCCCATCGGCACCAGCGGCGATTTCATCACCGCCCCCGAAATCTCGCAGATGTTCGGGGAGCTGATCGGCTTCTGGCTGGTCAACCTCTGGCAGCAGATGGGCGAGCCCAAAAGCTTCACCCTGCTCGAACTCGGCCCCGGCCGCGGCACGCTGATGGCCGATATGCTGCGTGTCGCCTGCCGCGCCCCCGGCTTCCGCGATGGCCTGAGACTGCGCCTCTTCGAAACCAGCCCGCCGCTTATGGCCGAGCAGCAGGCACGGCTGGAAGTCTACGAACCCAAATGGCTGCAGAATTTCGAGAGTTTTGACGAGGGCCCCATCCTGGTCGTCGCCAACGAGTTCTTTGATGCCCTGCCCATCCGCCAATTCATCCGCAAGGAGGATGGCTGGCACGAGCGCCAGATAGGCCTCAAGGACGGCAAGCGCGCCTTCGGCCTGTCGCCCACGCCCATCCCGGCCTCTTCCATGCCCGACGCCGTCGCCAATGCCGAGCCCGACACCATGCTCGAAGTCTGCTTCGGTGGCGCCGAGGTCATGCGGCAGCTCGCCAGAGTGGTCGGCAGGCACGGCGGCGCCATCCTTGCGATCGATTATGGTTATGGCCAGACGCAGACCGGCGACACGCTCCAGGGCGTCCGCCGCCACGCCTATTCCGACGTGCTCGAGGCTCCAGGCGAGACCGACCTTTCTGCCCATGTCGATTTCGGCGCCCTCGGCCAGGTCGCCCGGCAGGTGGGCCTGGCCACCCAGCCCCTCGCCACCCAGGGGCAGTTCCTCAATCGCCTCGGCATCGGCGAACGCGCCGCTGCCCTCAGTCGCGCCAATCCCGGTTCGGCCGAGAGCATCCGCACCGCGCAGGACCGCCTCGTCTCCGACCAGCAGATGGGCACGCTCTTCAAGGTCTTCTGCGCCCACAGTCCCGGCCTGATGCCGCCAGGTTTTGCCCCATGATCGCGTTTGAAACGTCGCCGACGCTCGGCGCCCTGCCAGGACTTCGCCACGGCTTCTTCGACCGCCGGGGCGGCATTTCGACCGGCGAGTTTGCCGGGCTCAATGTCTCGCTCTCGGTCGGGGACGATCCAGAAACCGTCTCGGCCAATCGGCACATCGTAACCGACGCCATGGCCATCGGTCCGCTCGCCATCCTCAAGCAGACCCATTCGACCCGCGTCGAAACCATCACCGGCCCCATCGATCCCGGAAGCATCGACGCCGATGCCATGGTCACGGCCACGGCCGGCATCGCCCTCGGCATCCTCACCGCCGATTGCACGCCCATTCTCCTTGCCGATCCCGAGGCCCGCGTCATCGGCGCCGCCCATGCCGGCTGGCGCGGTGCCGTGGAAGGCATCATGGGCAATACCATCGCTGCCATGGTGGCTCTAGGCGCCGAACCGTCGCGCATCGTGGCCGCCTTTGGCCCCACCATTCACGGCGAGAACTATGAAGTGGGGGAACAGTTCAGAGCCAATTTTCTCGCTCTGCACCCAGGTGGTTCGCGCCACTTTCACACCCCTGCGGGCAAAGAACCGCATTTCGACCTACCCGGGTTTGTCGCCGAACAGTTGCGCGCCGCCGGTGTGAGCACTGCCGAACGGGTCGGCGCCTGCACCTATGCCCATCCGGACCGCTACTTCTCGCATCGCTATGCCACCCACCAGCGCACCCGGACCGGGCGGCAGATCGCCGTCATCGGACTGACATGAGGTTTATTTACCCGTTCGCCCAAAGTGGCGTTGCGAGTCTGATTTCGAGTCGCTAAAGCTGCCCGCGAAACTGATGGGTCCCGCCCCGAGGGACCGGTTGAGACAGGATCGCGCCCATGAAGCTGGTGACCGGCAACTCCAACCGCCCCCTGGCCCAGGCCGTCGCCAGTTACCTCGAGCTTCCCCTGACCGATTGTACGGTCAAGCGCTTTGCCGACAAGGAAGTCTATGTCGAGGTCCACGAGAACGTCCGCGGCGAGGACGTGTTCATCCTTCAGTCGACCAGCTACCCCGCTAACGACAACCTGATGGAGCTGCTGATCATCGCCGATGCGCTGCGCCGCTCCTCGGCCCGCCGCATCACTGCCGTCCTGCCCTATTTCGGCTATGCCCGCCAGGACCGCAAATCGGCGCCCCGCACGCCGATTTCGGCCAAGCTGGTCAGCAACCTGATCACCCAGGCCGGTGCCAACCGCGTTCTGACCCTCGACCTTCACGCCGCCCAGATCCAGGGCTTCTTCGATATTCCGACCGACAACCTCACCGCCGCCCCGGTCATGGTGCGTGACATCAAGGACAATTACGACGTCAAGAATGTCATGATCGTCTCGCCCGACGTCGGCGGCGTGGTGCGCGCCCGCAATGTGGCCAGCCGCATCGGCGCCAACCTCGCCATCGTCGACAAGCGCCGCCCCCGCGCCGGTGTTTCCGAAGTCATGAACATCATCGGCGACGTGTCGGGCCAGACCTGCATCCTCATCGACGACATCGTCGATTCCGGTGGCACGCTGGTCAACGCCGCCGAGGCCCTGCTCAAGGCCGGCGCCAAGGAAGTCTCGGCCTATATCACCCATGGCGTGCTCTCCGAGGGCGCGGCCGAGCGCATCGCCGCCTCCAAGCTCAAGGAACTGGTGGTCACCGACTCCATCCTCGAGACCGAGGCGACCAAGGCCGCCGCCAATATCCGGCGCATGACGATTGCGCCGCTGATCGGCGAAGCCATCGCCCGCACCGCCAGCGAGCAGAGCGTTTCGAGCCTCTTCGACTGAGAGGCGTCCCTCAGGGACAATCAGTCCTGTGGACTGATTGTAGCCGAGCAGGCCACGAGACCTATGGTTGAGTGGCACGGAGCTATGGAATCCCTTGCCCCCCTGCGGCCTTTCCTCTATAGCCCAGCGCCATGAAGCGCTCGTCACCCCTGGAGGACGGGCGCGTATGCCGTTGTGATGACGCCATACACCAACCCAATGGATGCTTTCCATGGCTGAGACCAAAGTGCTCAAGGCACAGGCGCGTGACGGAGTGGGCAAGGGGGCCGCTCGCGAAGCTCGCCGTCAGGGACTCGTTCCCGCTGTTATCTATGGTGACAAGAAGCCCCCCGTCACCGTTTCCGTCGCCTACAAGGACGCGCTGAAGTTCATCTATGCCGGTGGCTTCAAGTCCCACATCCTCGACCTCGACGTCGACGGCACCGTGCACAAGGTGATCCCGCGCGACTACCAGCTCGACGTCGTCATGGATCAGCCGATCCACATCGACTTCCTGCGCGTGTCGGGCAATTCCAAGCTGCATGTCGAAGTGCATGTCCAGTTCATCAACGAAGAGAAGAGCCCCGGCCTCAAGCGCGGCGGCACCCTCAACGTTGTGCGCCACACCGTCGAACTGATCGCCCCCGCCAACGAAATTCCCGAGCATGTCACCGTTGACCTCTCGGGCACCGATATCGGCGACTCGATCCACATCTCGGCCGTGACCCTGCCCAAGGGCGTGACGCCCGCGATCACCGATCGCGACTTCACCATCGCCACCCTGGTTGCTCCCTCGGGCCTCAAGTCCTCGGATGCCGCCGGTGGCGAAGAGGCTGCCACCGAGGAATAATCCTTGGTCCAGCATCGGACTTCGTGAGGCGGCCAATGGCCGCCTCATTCTTTTGCGAGGCTCACATCCATGAAACTGCTCGTTGGCCTGGGCAATCCGGGCGCCCAATATGCCGGCAACCGGCACAATATCGGCTTCATGGCCGTGGATGCCATCGCCGCGGCCCATGGCATTTCGACCTGGAAAGCCAAGCATGCCGGGCTGCTGGCCGAAGGCAATGTGGGCAATGAGCGGGTCCTGATCCTCAAGCCGCAGACCTTCATGAACAAGTCCGGCGACAGCGTCCAGCAGGTCGCCCGCTTCTACAAGCTTACCCCGGCCGACATCATTGTCTTCTACGACGAGCTCGACCTGGCGCCGGGCAAGGTGCGGGTCAAGATCGGCGGCGGCAATGGCGGCCACAACGGCTTGCGGTCTATCGATCCGCAGATCGGCCTCGACTATAAGCGCGTGCGTCTCGGCATCGGCCACCCGGGCAAGGAAAACGTCACACATCACGTGCTGGGTGACTTCGCCAAGGCCGACAGAATCTGGCTCGACCCGCTGCTCGACGAGATCGCCCGCCAGGCGCCGCTGCTGCTCAAGGGCGACGACAGCGGCTTCATGAACAAGCTGGCGCTGGCGGTGAGGGGCGAGGAGCCCGCGCCTGCCAAGGCGGACAAGCCGGCCCCGGCGGCGCAAAGCCATATCCGCCAGGCGCGCCCGACCAAGCCGCAGGCAGACGTTCCAAAGAGCGGCCCCATGGCCGACATGCTGAACAAGCTTTTCGGCAAGGGTGAATAGGCGGCCCTCGCCGCTGGTGCGTCA
>CAMLKN010000177.1 GCA_946480655.1 uncultured Devosia sp.
CGGCGAGCTTGTCGAGCTGGTCGCGCAGTTCGTTGAACTGATCAGCCAGACCGGCGCGAACCGAGTTGCCGAGGATTTCACCGGCACCGGTGGTGGTGCCGTTGATGGCGCCGGCCGAGGTCACACCGTCAACGGTGAGTTCCTGGGTCGACTGGTTTTCCAGGCGGAGCTTGCCATTGTCGTTCGAGGCACGAACCTTGCCGTAGAAGTCGCTGGTCGAGGAGTTGATCTCGGACACCAGCTGGTCGACGGTCTTGGCTTCGTACTCCTTGGTGGTGGTCTGGGTCGGCGTGGCTGCCGAGAAACCAAAGTCAGCCAGGGTCAGGGCGGTACCGGCACCGCCGTTGGCGATCGCGCCGCCGGCAATGGCGACGGAAGCGTCTTCGTAGCTGGTGGCAGCCGGGCCGGTGAAGGTCAGGTTGCCGCCATCGTTGGCGACGGTCACGTCCATGTCCACGGCAGCGAAGCCGCCGTTGAGGGCTTCGATGAGTTCGTCACGGGTCACGGCAGCGCCATTGGCGACGTCCATGGTGAACGAGGTTGCACCAGCGTCGACGGTGATGGTGTCAGCACCGGCCGAACCGCGGACGGTCACGGCAGTGGCAGCGCCACCGTTGAGGGCAATGGTAAAGTCGAGGCCGTCACCGGCTTCGTCCATGTCGTAGGTGGCAGCAGCCGCACCGAGTTCGGTGGTGGCAGTGGCGCCGCCGATCAGGCCGATGCTGGCTTCAGCGCCTTCGGCGAAGGCACCGCCGGAAACCGTCAGGACCTTGGCTTCTGCCAGGGCATCGGAGGTCACGCCGGTCGTCACATCGGTATCGGTCAGGGTGTAGGAAGCGGTCTGGAAGGACTTGTCCTGACGGGCCTGACGCAGGGTCGACTGCATCGATTCCAGGGTCTTGGTCATGGCCGAGAGGCCATTGTCAGCGGCTTCAAGGGTCTTGACGCCGTTGGCCATGGAGTCGAGCAGGGCACCCAGGTCGCTTGCGCGGTTGGTGAGGCCCTTGGCAGTGAACCAGCTGGAGGGATTGTCCAGAGCCGAGTTCACCTTGTTACCAGTGGCGAGGCGGTTCTGGGTGGAGGCCATCATGTCGGCCGTGCCCTTGAGGGACAGCAGGTTCGAGCGGACGGCTTTCGAAAGAGAGATATCGGCCATTTTGGCAGGGTCCTTTTCTAGGATTACGCATACTAAGACGCCTCTCCTGAGGCAGGCCGATCCTCTAACGGCAGGCTATAAGGAAGGGTTAAGTGGATGCCGAAACTTTGGGCAAATACTGGCCACGAATTTATCTGTCGGGAATAGAAAAAGCCCCGGAAACCGGGGCTTTTTGCTGTCGTCGTCCTGGGAGGAGTCTAGGAAAGCGTTAACTTAAGCCAGAAGGTCCTTGAGCCTGGCCTGGGATTCCTGGGGGATCTCTGCCGAGCCGATGCGGCGGAGCAATTCCTCCATGGATTGCGGTGTCGGGGGCAGGGCGCCGGCAATGACCGCAGCGGCGAAGTCGGCGGCGCGGTTGCGCTCCGGCTCGACGGGCTGGTCATCATTGGCGGGTTGCCGCTCGCCGGGAAGGCTCTGCCCGCGATCCCCGGCCCGGGCGCTGGTGGGCGCCTTCTGCGTGCTGTCCTGCAACACAGTGCGTTCGCCCATGGCCGGGCGATAGCGGAATTCCATCAGATTTGCGGAGCCCGGAGAAACGGGCTCGATGGCGAGGTTTGCAACCATTACCTTTCCCCCGAATGCACCTATTCGCGGAAACCCTAAGCTGCGCCCCTTATCCTCATGTAACCTTTGTGTTGCGCATTTGATGCAAATGCCTGCGATTACAGGGCGCGGTTTATGGCGATGCCCTTGGCCGAGGAATTGGCGTCAGAGGTGATCGTGCCAGCCGTGCCATATGTCTTGGCGCGGTTCTGTTGTCCGACCATCCGCGCAACGTCGGTGAGCACATCTTCGGTCACGGTCTTGGCCGTGGCCAGCACCCGCAGGTTTTCCGCCATCTGGGTGGCAAGGCTTTCGTGGCCCGCACGCAGGCGCTCGAGTGCCGCCGGGGCCTCGGTGGTCAGACGTGCGCTCTGGCGCTGGATGGCGCGGGCGAAGGTCACATAGTCCTGCGCCAGCCGCGTCTTGTCCGGCGTCAGCTGGCCGGCCTGACGCATATGCCCGGCGCGCAGCAGAGTAGTTTCCTGATTCATCACGTCGACCAGGGCGGTCAGTGCCTGCTCGGCATGGGCGCAGAGTTCTGCACCGGGAAGGGCGTCGAGGGCGGCGAGACGGGCGGCAGCGGTCATTTTCCGTATGCTCCGGAACTGGCGACAATATTGGATTGGGTGAGGCCACGGCTGGCATTGGCGGCTTCCTGCAGGGCAATCATCTGCCCCATAAGCTCATCGGCGAGGCCGATGCCGCCACCTTGCGCCATGGTATTGGCGAGCTGTTCGGCCTGCATGGAGCGCCATGTCTCCTCGCCGAAGCCGCCGCCGAAATTCTCGTCGCCCTTGATCGAGGCGAACATTTCCTTGGTCAGCATGTTAAGAAACACGCCTTCGAGTTCCTCGGCCTGGCTGCGGATCGTCTGTAGCTGGCGGGGGGTCAGGCCGGAATTGGCGGGGTTGATCGCAACCATCACAGCACCTCGATCTCGGCCTGCAGGGCGCCGGTGGCCTTGATGGCCTGGAGGATGGCGATGAGATCGCGCGGCGAGATGCCCAGCGCGTTGAGCCCATCCACAAGCTGCTGCAGCGTTACCGACTCTTCGACCACCTGCAGGGCGGTATCGGACTGGTTGACGTTGAGATTGGTATTGGCCTCCACCGCAGTCTGTCCCAGGCTCAGCGGATTGGGCTGAACCACTTCGGGGTTTTCGGCGATGGTGACCGTCAGGTTCGACTGCGCAACGGCCACGCTCGATACGCGCACATCCTTGCCCATGACGATGATCCCGGAATTTTCGTCGATGACGATCTTGGCCGGCTGGTCGGTCTGGACGATGAGCTGTTCGATATCAGTGAGAAGGTCGACAATGTTGCCGTTGAAGTTCGGGGGCAGGGTGAGGCGCACCGTGGCCGGGTCTTCCGGCACGGCGGTGGGCGCGCCGATGAAGTCATTGACGGCCAGGGCGATGCGGCGGGCAGTTGTCAGGTCGGGGTTGCGCAGGGCGAGGCGCAGCGAATGCTGGGAGCCGAGGTGAAAATCGATCTCGCGCTCGATCAGTGCGCCAGAGGAAATGCGTCCGGTGGTAGGAACGCCCGATACGACGCTGGCGGCTTCCCCCTCGGCGCTGAAGCCGTTGATCAGCACTGCGCCCTGGGCGATGGCATAGACTTCGCCATCGGCGCCGAGCAGGGGCGTCACCAGCAGCGTGCCGCCCTGCAGGCTGTCGGCATCACCCAGCGCGGCCACGGACACATCCATGCGCGAGCCCTGGGTGGCGAATGGCGGCAGGTTGGCCGTCACCATGACTGCGGCGACATTGGCCGTGCGAACATTCTCGCCCTGGGTGTTTACGCCCAGGCGCTCGAGCATCGATTGCAGGGACTGCTTGGTGAAGGGCGAATTGTTAAGACTGTCGCCGGTGCCATTGAGGCCAACCACGAGGCCATAGCCGACCAGCTGGTTTTCCCGGATGCCCTCCATGTCCACGATATCCTTGATGCGCGCGGGCGCAGCCTGGATCGGGGTGAGCGGTGTCGCGATCAGCGCGGCGCTCAGGATAGTGGCGGCTATGGTGCGAAGCAGGCGGTTCGGCATTTTATTCCCCGAATGATGCCGCCCCATCCCCATGGTGCGGCTCTCGCAGGGATCAATGCCAGAAGCGTGCCAAGTGCCTCGGTTTCAACTAGTATATTGATTTCGCGTACTTATTTCCGATTGTGCTGGCGACGGAAACGTGTGGATTGTCTTCGCCCTGCAATTCTTGCCGGGCATGTTAAGGCCTTGTTAACTCCGGTGGGCAGATTTTGCCGCTAACGCAGCAGCAGGTGAGTCAGTCCCTTTGCGCATAGATGCCACCAATCGAACCAGCGGCGTCGCTGGCAGGAGCGCCACCGGCAAGGCCGGCAGCGGTCCCGCCTTTGTGCCTGTGGGTGAGCACGGCGCGGCGCGGGTGAGTACAGCCGCTCCTGTTGCACCGGCTGCGGGTCTGGATGCCATTCTGGCCCTGCAGGCGGTGGGCGACTTCACAGAAGGCCGGCGCAGAGCGGTCAAGCGCGGCGCGAACCTGCTCGATCTGCTCGACGCGATGAAGGCGGATCTCCTCATCGGTCGCACGACGCCGCAGCGCCTCGATGCCATGGTGACACAGTTGAGCGCCCTGCGCGAAAGGGTCGAGCCGGAGCTGGATGCCCTCATCGACGATATCGAACTGCGCGTCCGGGTCGAGCTGGCGAAACTTGGGCGATATCCCCAGCTTTGACTTGCGGTAAATTGTCCTTTTGTCATCAGGATGTTGCCAGTTCTGCGCTATGGGCCTGACGCGGCGCGATTTCTTGCGTTAACGAGACGTAACTTGTGTGCTTGCCGGGGGCGGGCGAGGCGCATATATAGGCCGCCAAGGGCGCATTGGAGTTGAGTCTGCTGATGTCTTCGGTTGAACTTACGGATTATCGACCCAGCGAGGACGAGCCGTTCATGAACCCGCGGCAGCGGGAATACTTCAGGAACAAGCTGAACGCCTGGAAGGACGAGATCTTGCGCGAAAGCCGCCTGACTCTCGAAAACCTCCAGGAAGAAAGCCAGAACCACCCGGATATGGCTGATCGTGCCAGCTCGGAAAGCGATCGATCGCTTGAGCTTCGGACCCGCGATCGCCAGCGCAAGCTGATTTCCAAGATCGATGCAGCGCTCAAGCGGATCGACGACGGGACTTATGGCTATTGCGAGGAGACGGGCGATCCGATCGGCCTGGCGCGGCTTGATGCCCGCCCGACGGCAACGCTGAGCCTGGAAGCCCAGGAACTGCATGAGCGCCGCGAAAAGGTCTATCGCGACGAATAGGCCATGGTGCCAGCCTGATTTGAAAAGCCCGCAGCGATGCGGGCTTTTGCATTTCTGCTAGAAGGTTTCGTGTTCGACGACGCCTTCGCCGGTCAGCGTGTAGTAGTCGACGCGGGCGAGCAGGGTGGGCCATTGCGCCAGCAAGGCACGCATCCTGTCCGTGTCGGCATGTTGTTGATGCGCTTCCTCGCTGACAAACCCTTCCGAGAGGATCAGGCCATCCGGGTTGTCCGGCATGGGAACAAGGTGAAAGAAGAGGCAGCCTTCCTCCTTCCGCGTTTCGACCTGGTGGTGACGCGCGGCGTCCAGCAGTGTCTGGCGCAGGCCTGGCTTGGCGTAGAACTGGGCGGAGATCAGCTTCATTTCGGGA
>CAMLKN010000178.1 GCA_946480655.1 uncultured Devosia sp.
GAATACCCAAGAGGGGTCCGGCACGGCTCGCGAGGCCTCCGGCGGTCAACCTCTCGCCAGTGATGGCGACATTGGAGACCTGAAACAAGGGACACAGTCCGCCCCTCACATCTTCACCCATGCTGCCAAATTGCGCGAAGCCTACGAAGGCCAGATAGCACTCCTGGCGCCCAAGTTTGGCAAGCTGAGCATGGGAGAGGCCGAGAACGCCCTACGTGCAGGGCGTGCCGCTGGCGTTTCGCCGATGATCCTGGCGCTGGACCTTCAGCACCCACTGGGCACAGTCAAGACCTGGCTCAACCGGCTGGGACTGACAAGCATCGAGCACATGAACCAGCTCAATGCCGCGCGCTCTGCCGAGGCGCAGGCGCGCAAGGCGGGTGAGGCATGAGGCGCGGCCCGCAATATCACGCGCCGATCATTCATCCGCGCGCCCAGCTTGACCCTTCAGGCGATCATCGCCTGCTGGTCGAGACCGATGGCGGCCTGGTGATAGCCGACTATGACGCCGGCCAGGTGCAGCAGCTCGAGGAAGCCATCGCGCAGTTCAAGCGGCTGACCGTCCATGCCGATGGCGGGCCGGACTTTCACAATCGCAGATATGTGCCGATTGAGGTGGGACGATGAACTGCTCTTGCCCAACCTGTGGCTCGGCCTTGCGTCCGGACAGCGAAATCCGCGTCGACCTGGAAGCGGGTATTGTCGTCGGCAATGGTCATGCCGCCGTGTTGACCAATGCCGAGCACGCCCTGTTCGAGGCCTTGTGGACCGCGCGCCCACGGACCCTCACCAAAGAGCAGCTCCTGGCCGCCACGAGCGGCCTCGGATTCGATGATCGCGAACTCAAGATCGTCGACGTCTTCATCTGCAAAACCCGCAAGAAGCTCAAACCCCTCGGCCTAGAAATCGGCACGGTCTGGGGCAGGGGCTATCGCATCGTCGGAGGGAACCAGACGTGAGTGAAATCAGGACGAGCATTGGCCAGAGGCCGAAGCTGGATTGGGTCGATTGCGACCTGATCGACGTTGACCATAACTATCAGCGCGATGTGGACGGCCGCAGTGTCGAGAAGATCCTGGCCAATTTCCGCTGGGACCATTTCGGGGCCATTGTACTTGCGCAAAAGCCGGACGGGCGCTTCAACGTGACCGACGGGCAGCACCGGGTGAAGGCCGCGCAGCTGCACCCGCAAGTGACCCATGTTCCCGCGCTGATCATCGCGCTCGAGGGTACTGCCGGCGAGGCAGAAAACTTCCTGGTCATCAACCGGGCCCGTCGGGCCGTTTCCACCATTGAAATCTATTGGGCGGGGCTTGCCTCCGAAGATCCGCACACCCTGCAGGTGAAGGCGGTTCTGGACCGGGCTGGGTGCGAAGTTTGCGCAGCAGCCGGCGAGTATCGCCCCGGGCACACTATGGCCGTCACCGCCGTGGGGCGCGCCATTACCCGGTATGGCGAGAGTGCTACCGTCGACGCACTCAAGACCATCCGCGCCGCCTGGCCAAAGGATGCCAAGTCGCTGCGTGGCAGCTTGATCACTGCGCTGGCGCGTATCTTTCGGGCCAGCGACAAGATCGATCACGACCGCCTGGTCAAAGTGCTTTCGCCCAAGAGTTTCGTGGAGCTGACAGCGCATGCCGAGGCATTCCGCAAGCTGTCAGGTGGTTCCGCCGACACAGTTTTGGCCCGGACGATCACCGAGCTCTACAATAAGGGGCTCTCCTCCAACATTATCTATTTTGGGGAGGCGGCATGATGGCTAAGCCCAAGACCTCGGCCGCCCCGCAGGCCGTCAGTAAGACCATTGCGTTGCACGAGCTGCGCGCCGGCGACTCCATCAATGCCCGGCGCAGCGGCCGCGACAGCGCCCTGGACGAACTCAAGGCGTCGATCCTGGCGCATGGGGTTGTTCAGTCGCTGCGGGTGCGCATCGTCGATGACGCCTTTTACGAAGTGGTCGCCGGCAATCGTCGGTTGATGGCCCTGCAGGCGTTGCAGTCCGATGGCAAGATCGATGGCAATTATCCCGTTCCTGTCATTGTCGACATGATCGACGACGCCCGGGCGCATGAGCTCAGCATCGTCGAGAATGTCGAGCGCGTGCCGGTCTCGCCGGTCGATGAAGTGCGGGCCTATGGTCGACTCTTCGAGGATGGGCTTGATGCCAAGGGGATTGCCCTGCGTTTCGGCGTGCCGACCACGCGGGTGCAACAGCGGCTAAAGCTCGCCGCCTTGCATCCGCAAGTCCTGGACGCGCTCGATGCCGGCGAGATCAATTTCGATACTGCTCAAGCCTTCACTGTTGCTGAGCCGGGCAGGCAGATCGAGGTTTTCAAGGCGCTAAAGGCCTCGCGGTCCCTCTACGCCTATAGCGTGCGACGGGAGATCACCGAACATTACCTGCGCAGCGACAGCGGATTGGCCAAGCTGATCGGCAAGGACGCTTACCTCGCTGCCGGCGGCGAAGTCGTCGCGGATCTCTTCGAAAGCCATGCCTACTGGACCAGCCGCGAGATCATCACCCAGTTGGTTGAGGCGAAATGGGCCGACCAGATTGGCGAGTGGCTCGCCGAGGGATGGGGTTGGGCCAAACCTGCAGGAGATGTGCCGGATCTCTGGGGGCGCGACCGACTCTATCCAGAGCAAGTTCATCCGAGCGATGAGGATCAGTCGCGCCTTGAAGCGATTGAGGGCGAACTGGATGCCCTCGGCGATGAAGGCGTGATGGCGGACGATCCGCGTGCGGCCAAGCTTATCGCCGAGCGGGATGAAATCGAGGCGCGCAACCAGCCGGTCTATCCACCGGAAAAGCGTGGCGCCTTTGGCGTCGTCTACTACCCCGAAGATGGCCGGGCCATGTTTGGCATTGGCGGACCGCGCAAGGCCGACAAGGGTTCGACCGTCAAGGCAGCGCTCCCGCCTGAGGATCCTGCGGCTGTCGGGCCGACGATCTCTGAATATCTCTCGAGCGCGCTTTCCGATTCCATTCGTACCGAAGTGGCGGCGGACCCCGACCTGGCATTGCCGCTTCTGGCTGCCTGCATGGCCGTTGGGCAGGGCGGCGGACACTTGCCGGCGCATTTGAGCGTGGGACATGCCACCGATCCTTCGCGAGACGGCAAGCAGGGCCTCTTGGAAGCGTTCCGGTATTTCGACGAGATGCCCGACGAAGAGTTGTTGGGTGCGATCGCCCGCATGTTTGCCAACACCCTGGATGTCCGGGACAGTTTCCTCGACCCCAAATGGCGGTACTCCTCAAACTCCGAGGAAGGGCGGCGGGCGCTGGTGGCGCAACTGGTAGAGATCGTCGAACCACGCGACTTCCCCGAATTTGAAGCGGCCACCTATTTCGATGGGGTCAAGAAGCCCCTCATCGCGGCGGCCTTCAAGGAAATCACCGGCGAGACCATCAAGGACGGCAAGAAGGCAGATATGGCGGCCACGACCGCCAAGCTGGCTGTCGAGCATGGTTGGCTGCCGATCGCGCTGCGCAATGTCAGCTATGACGGGCCGGGGTCGGACGCGGCTGCCGTCCAGGAGGCAGCGGAATGACCGACCTCGCAACCCTCACGCGCCGTTGCCACGATACCGGCTTCGAGCAGGGCTCGATGGCCGCCTGCAATGCCATTCTCGCCTGGCTCAATGGCCACGGTCATGCTGCCGTCGCCAGTGACCTGCTGATCGCGTGGGATGCCGGGCAGGTGGCGGACGTGGTTGCGCCCGCGCCCATCCCGGCGCCGCCGCCTGCGGTGCTGCTGGCCTCGGAAGCCATTCCCGTCTCGCTGCCGCTGCCGGCGCTGAGCCGGGAGGTGGCGCGTGGCGCCGGGTATGTCGGAGATCCCTGCAGCTTCTGCCAATCCATGCAGGTCAAGCGCAATGGATCCTGCCTTGTCTGCGAAAGCTGCGGCCAGACCACGGGGTGTTCGTGATGGCCTACCGCAGCGATCGATCCATTATCGAATCCCTCCTTCCCATCCGCCTTTTGCTGAGCGTGGTGCATTTCGGGGTGGCCGATCCCTCCTCGGCCGAGGCGCAGCAGCTGACGGCATGGCTCAAGGCGGCCGAGGCGGAGCAGCTGAGCGGCAAGCCTGACGCCGACGTGCGTCGGCTCGCCCGGCGCTCCTGGTCGGTCTATGACCGGATCATGGCGCCCTTCATGCGGGACGAGACGAGCTGCGCCAAGTTTGGCCTCATCGTCTTTTACCTGCTCGCCGAGCTCGAAGCGCAGCAGATCTATCTTTTCACCCCCGGTTCCCCCTTCGACCAGGCGCAGCAGGCGATCTATGGGCTCGATGGCACGGTGGTCGAGATGGCCAATATCGACGCTGTTGACGCCTCGGCCCAGAAGCAGGCCCGGCGCCTGCTGCGCGTGCTGCAGGACGAGGGCTATTTCAGGGAGGCGGTGGCGGCATGATTGGCATGATCCGAAACTGGTTCCGGCAGCGTCGCCTGCGGCGGCAACTGGCACAGATGGCGCCCCGGCCCTTCATCGATAGCAAGGAAGCCATGGAAGCGCGCCGGGTAATCCCCGGTGAGACGCGGGAACAGGCGCGGGCGCGGCTGGCGAGATTCAGGCGCACCGATGGTTGAGACGTTGTCCGGCAGGTTGATCCTGCACGCCAAAAATGCCGAGCAGATGCGGGAGCGGTACCGCTATCGCGGCAATGCAAAGTACCCGAGGCCGTTCCCTAGCCCCTACTGGAAGCATTTCGACGATCTGGCCCGCGATCTGCGTGAAGCGGCCAAGATCGTAGATAACACCGAGGGGTCGGCATGAGCGGCATAGATTTGATCGCGCCCTGTCCGTTTTGTGGCGGCCACGAGGCGGAGATCGTTGAGTGCGAGTTTACCCCGCAGGATGCGATTGAAGAGGGGTGGGACCAGACAGACTTCTTTTTTGTCGCGTGCCCGTGCGGCGCTCAACATGGCGACTATCCAGGCCATTTGACGCCAGCATTGGCAATAGCCGCGTGGAACGGCAGGCGCCAGGCGGTGCAGCATGGCTAGGCTCGGGAAGCGGCAGGCTGAATTTCTTGCGACGATGGCCAATGTCGGTTGTGCGCTGGTCGTGCCCAACGAGCTTTCGCGCGCCCTGGTCAAACGCGGCCTGATGGAGCCGACCGGCGACCAGCCTGGTAGTGAAGACGCGTTCATTGTCGTCAACGCCGACGGGTACCGCGCTCTGGCAGATGCCATTGATGCCGGGCAGATTCGTCATCGCCCCGACTGGGCGGCTATCCGCGCCAAGAAGGCGGGCCCCGCATGAGCCTCTCGCCTGAACTCACTGCCCTGCGCGACGAAGCCATGCGCATCAGCTGCGAAAGCTGGGCCATGCGCAAGC
>CAMLKN010000179.1 GCA_946480655.1 uncultured Devosia sp.
CGGCCATGGGCTGGCCCGCCGTGACGGAAGCCACCAGCGGATTGGTCTCGACCGCGTCGCGGGAGAGGAGCCGGGCCACAAAGCTTTCGACGCTATCGATGCGGGGAATCTCAAAGACATCGCTGCCCAGCATGAAGCGATCGGGCCCGACCATTTCCAGCATCACGCCCTCGTCGCGCATGCGGTCGCCGGGCAGCAGGGGCATCAGTGCGTGGGGCCGGAAGGAGATGGAGAAGTTCTCGTCGCCTTCCTCGTAGTCGAACTGGACCGGGCGCGTGGTGAGGCCGGTACGCAGGACCATCAGTCCGTGGCGGTTGCGGATGAAGGTGAGGTCCCAGGCCTGGTCGGGCAGAAAGGTCATCTGACCGTCGCGGGCGAATACCGTGCGGTTGACCGACTGGACGAGGGGGTGGATATCGGTCAGCCGTTCCTGAACCTGATGCATCTGGGCCTCCGCTCGCGCAGAGGGAGGCTAGGCCGGGAACCACCGGGTGGCAAGTGGGCTCACCGCTTCGACATTTGACCCTTTGGGCGCCTTCTTTTATAGAGCGTCCAGTTTGTGACGTGCGCCCCATTCCGGCGCCCCATGCCAAAAGATCCCATGTCGACCCTGTCATCCGCTGCCGAGGCCCGGCCTCGTGCCGAGCTCTACCCGTTCCAGACCCGCCGCACCTTTGCGATCATTTCGCACCCCGACGCTGGCAAGACCACGCTGACCGAGCGCCTGCTCGCCGCCGCCGGTGCGATCCAGCAAGCCGGCGCCGTGCGCGGCAAGGCCGGCCAGCGCTCGACGCGGTCGGACTGGATGGAAATGGAGCAGCAGCGCGGCATTTCCATCACCTCGTCGGTCATGACCTTCGACTATGACGGGCTGACGCTGAACCTGCTCGATACGCCCGGCCACTCGGACTTTTCCGAGGACACCTATCGCACGCTGACCGCCGTCGACGCGGCCATCATGGTGATCGACGCCGCCAAGGGCATCGAGAGCCAGACGCTGAAGCTGTTCGAAGTCTGCCGCTTGCGCGACATTCCGATCATCACCTTCATCAACAAGGTGGACCGCGAGGGCCAGGCGCCGCTCGACCTGATCGACGAAATCCAGTCCAAGCTGGCGCTGGACCTGACGCCCGTGCTCTGGCCCATCGGCCAGGGCGTCGACTTCGGCGGCTATATCGACCTCGTGGAAAAGCGTGTGCTCAATCCGCAGGGCAAGATCATTGCCGAATTCGAGAGCCTTGAAGACCTGCTTGAGGTCGAGGAACTGGTCGACAATCCGGTCTTCATGACCGCGCTCGAAACTCTCGAGATGGCGCAAGCCATGCTGCCGGGCTTCGATCTCAAGACCTTCCACGAGGGGCACCTGAGCCCGGTTCTGTTCGGCTCGGCGCTCAAGGGTGTGTCGGTGGCCGAATTGCTGCGCACGCTGGGCGACTGGGGTCCGGAGCCGCGGCCGCAACCGGCGCTGCCGGCGCCAATCGCGCCCTCGGACAAGAAGGTCACCGGCTTCGTGTTCAAGGTGCAGGCGAACATGGACGCCAATCACCGCGACCGCATCGCCTTCGTGCGCCTGTGCTCGGGCAAGTTCGAGCGCGGCATGCGTTTGAAGAATGTGCGGTCGGGCAAGGATATGGCTGTGTCGAACCCAATGTTCTTCTTCGGCAACAATCGCGAGCTGGCCGAAGAGGCGGTGGCGGGGGACATTGTCGGCATTCCCAATCACGGCACGCTGTCGGTGGGCGATACGCTGACCGAAGGCGCCAATATCAACGTCACCGGTATCCCGAACTTCGCGCCGGAAATCATCCGCCGCGTGCGCCTCACCGACGCGATGAAGACCAAGCAGATGTCCAAGGCCCTTTCGGATCTGGCCGAGGAGGGCGTCACCCAGGTGTTCCGCCGCATGGTGGGTGCCGACTGGATCGTGGGCGTTGTCGGGCAGTTGCAGCTCGAAGTGCTCGCGGCCCGCGTGGCTGGCGAATATGGCGTGCCGATCACCTTCGAGAGCATGGGTTTTGAGGTGGCGCGCTGGATCGAAAGCGATGACCCGGACGAGCTCAAGCGCTTCATTGCGGCCCAGAAGGTCAACATGGCCGAGGATCGGAGCGAGGCGCCGGTCTTCCTGGCGCAAAATGCCTGGTGGGCCGATCGCGCCAAGCAGGACTGGCCGAAAATCCGGTTCCTCACCACCAAGGAACGGCATTGAGCGCGCCTGACCGCATTGCAGAGTTCGTGACGGCCTTTTCTGAGGCCTTTGCCGATGGGTCGATTACCCGGCTGAAGCTGGGCGGCTATCACGGACCGGAGGCTGATCTGAAGTTAGTCGAGGGGCGCAAGGTTGCCATCAAGGCCGGCGATCGGGTGAGTTTGGTGTTCCGCTACAAGACCCGCGACATCACCAAGAATCTTTCGCTCGACGAAGCGGTCGCTTTCCTCACCCAAGGTCTAGCACAGCACTATCGCAGCGCCCGTCTCGAAGCGACCGGGTTTGACCTGCAATTCGAGCGCCAGGGCGACAAGCAGCGCTTGAAGCGCAGCGATGTCTCGGGTCGCGAGGCGGTTGAGACCAGTCACAACCGGGCCAAGAATCACGCACTGACCGATACGTCTGCCGTCTGGCTCCACGCCCTCGGCATCACCGGCAAGGACGGCGCCGTGCGCAACGACGCGCAGGACAAGTTCCGCCAGATCAACAAGATGGTCGAAATCTTTGCCCCCCTGATTCAGGGGCTTAAGGCAAAGAATCCGCGCATCCTCGATATGGGTGCGGGCAAGGGCTATCTCGATTTCGCGCTCTACGACTACCTCGCCAACCGGGCGGCTCAACCCGCTGAAATCATTGGCGTCGAACTGCGGCCGGCCCTGGTCGCCGACGGCAATGCGCTGGCCCAAAAGAGCGGCTTTGACGGCCTGCGCTTCGAGGCCGGGTCCATCCTCGACTATGACGCCTCCGGCGCCGACGCGGTCATTGCGCTCCATGCCTGCGACACGGCCACCGACGACGCCATCTTTCAGGGCATCAAGGCCGGGGCAGGGCTGATTGCCGTGGCGCCCTGCTGCCACAAGCAGATCAGGCGCCAGATCGAGGCGGGCAAGTCCGATGACCGGCTCGACTTCCTGCTGCGCCATGGCACCTTCATGGAAAAGCAGGCGGAGATGGTGACCGACGGGCTCCGGGCACTGCTGCTGGAAGCCAGCGGTTATCGCACCAAGGTCTTCGAGTTCGTCTCGGACGCGCATACACCCAAGAACAACCTCATCGTCGCGCAGAAGGGCAATACCGGTTCCCGCCAGGCAGCGCTTGACCGCATTGCGGCGGTCAAGGCTATGTTCGGCATCGAAAAGCACTATCTTGAAGGTCTGCTCGACCTTTGATCCCGACCGTTACAGGGCCCCCATGACCAAGATCACCTATGTCACCAATTCCGGCGAACGCATTGAAACCGAAGGGCAAAACGGCTCGACGGTGATGGAGACCGCCATCATGAATGCGGTGCCCGGGATCGTGGCTGAATGCGGCGGCGCCTGCACCTGTGCCACCTGCCACGTCTATATCGACGACGCCTGGCGCGAGATCGTGGGCGGGCCGTCCACGATGGAAGAGGACATGCTCGATTTCGCCTTTGACGTGCGCGACAGCAGCCGCCTTTCCTGTCAGATCAAGGTGCGCGACGCGCTTGATGGCCTGGTGGTGCATGTCCCAAGCCGCCAAGGCTGAGGCCTCGAAAATCGCGCCCTTCAGGCAAAAAATTCTATCCCGACCGTGGGTGAAGATTCATTTGGCGGGCGCCGGTGCAAACCCCATGTCCCGTTTCCAAGCACGGCACTCGTAGGGAAATATAAAAGCTATTGATTTTCAACGTCTTGTTGCGTGGGGCCGGTTTGGACTATTTTCCCCCATCTCGCGAACAGGACGACTATGGGACTTCTCAACACATTTCCGTTGAGCTTCAAGGTCAAGGGCAAGCGCATCATCATCGTCGGCGGCACCGACGAAGCCCTCAACAAGGTCCGGTTGGTTTCTAAGACGACTGCTTCGATAGAGATTTATTCCCGCCTTATCGAGACCGATTTCTCGGCATTTCCCGTGACCGTGTTCGAGCGCGCTGTCCGCGCGGATGACATTGCTGGCGCGGCGCTCTTGTTCGTTGCCGAAGAAGGCGAAGACGCGGAACTGGCCAAGGCCGAGGCGCGCCGCTTTGGCATTCCTCTCAATGTCGTCGACGTTCCCGGCGAATGCGACTTCTACACCCCGTCCATCGTCGACCGCGCACCGTTGACGGTGGCGATTTCCACTGAAGGCGATGCGCCGGTTCTGGCCCGTCTCGTGCGGGCGCAGATCGAAGCGCTGCTGGCGCCCGGCATCGGCAAAATCGCGAGTCTCGCCGGTAGCTTGCGCCACAAGGTTGAAGGCCTGATTCACGACGGCGCCGCCCGTCGCCGCTACTATGAAGACCTCGTCACCCGGCAGATGCTCGGCGCCGACGAGGCTGAGGCCTTGCTGGCCGATCACGTTGCCACGGGCACGGGGCAGGGCGTGGTCTGGCTGATCGGCGCCGGTCCCGGTGCGGAAGACCTCCTCACCCTGCGCGCCCAGCGCCTGCTGCAGCAGGCCGATGTCATCGTGCATGACCAGCTCGTGCCCGCCGCCGTGGTCGAAATGGGTCGTCGCGATGCCGAGCAGATCTGCGTCGGCAAGGCGCGCGGCCATCATTCTTTCTCCCAGGCGCAGATCAATACGCTGATCGTGCGGCTGGCCGGCGAGGGCAAGCGCGTGGCGCGCCTCAAGTCGGGCGACCCAATGATCTTCGGCCGGGCCGGCGAGGAAATTGCCGCCCTGCGCAAGGCGGGTATCGGCTACGAGATCGTGCCCGGCGTCAGCGCCGCGCTGGCGGCTGCTGCCGATACGGCGACGCCGGTCACGCTGCGCAAGGTGTCGAGCGGCTTCGTCATTGCCACGGCCCATGGTGCCGAGGACAGCGATCTCGCCCATTGGGCGGCGCTGGCGCAGTCTGGCTTGACGCTGGCCCTCTATATGGGCAAGGCCATTGCTGCTGACGTGGCCGGGCGGCTCGTGGCGCATGGCGCTTCGGCTGATCTGCCAATCGGCATCGTCGTCAATGCCGGCCGGTCCGACAGCACCGCCTATGCGGCAACGCTGGGCGAGTTGGCACAGGGCGCCGTGGACTTCGTCGATGGTCCGGCTGTCATCCTCGTCGGCCAGGCTGTCGCACAGGGCGATTGGTCCGAAGCGGCAGCGGCCGCAACACAGTCTTTCAAGGTAGCTTAGTCATGGACATCCTTACCGGCAACGAACTGACCTCGGGCGCCACCGTCTA
>CAMLKN010000180.1 GCA_946480655.1 uncultured Devosia sp.
TGTGGTCTTCGCCCTCGACCGTCCCGACATCCGCCCCGGCTTCATCGAGGAATTGCGCAAGCTCGACCTAGGGGACAAGCTTTAGAGCGCTTTCAGCAAGAGTGGACAGCATTTTTGCGGTTCGAAAGTGCGACCACTCAAAGAGATAGAGGTCTGGTTCTGAGTCCGTCAGAACCGGAAATGCTCTAGCGCTTGACCGTCACGCCCAGGCTGACCGTATGGCTGTCGAACAGGCCGCTGGCACTGTTGTCGCGGTGGACGTAGCCGTAGTCGGCCGAGACAGCAGTATGGGAATTGACCTTATAGTCGGCGCCTGCTCCCAGGCCGTGGCTGCGCTCGGTTTCGCTGCTGCCCTCAAGCCAGGAATAGCCCCAATCCGCCGACGCCCGGAGGCGCAGCCAGGAATTGACCGTATAAGCGAGATCGGCGCTTGCCACATGCGCCACCCTGGCAGTCCCCGTCGTATCCGAGCCGGTGGGCGTGACCGTGGTCGAAAGCGCCGCCGTCAGGTCGATCGTGCTGTCGGGTGAATAGGTCAAGCTCGCATCATAAAGGCTTGTGGTGATGTCACCCAGGCTCGCCGCGTCGAAGTCGTGATGGCCGACGCCGACTGAGGCGCTGGCCGACCAGATGCCGTTCCAGTCTCCCGCAATGCCGGCGCGCAAGGCGCGGCTCGTGGCGTCGGCCTTGTCCCCGACAGTGGGGGCGTGATCGAACCAGTCGCGCCCGAGCGAGGCCTCCCCGAAGACTTCAAGGATTGGCGTCGCCTGCAGGCCGAGCCGCAGGCTGGCATCGACCTGCCAGACATTCTGGCTGGAATTATCGGTTACACCGGTATCGGTGCGGGTTGTCGGCCCATAGAGCGCTCGGGAGAGATCGCCCTTGATCCCCAAGTTGAACCGGCCGAAGCGGCGTTCGAACGCGCCTCCCACCGATCCGGTGATCACCGCGGCCGGACTGGTGACGAGCGGATTGAGCCCCGGCGTGCCGGGCAGGTCCTGGCTGAGCCCCAGGCTCGTCGTCCCCGAAACGGTCGTATCGCGGTCGAGCTGGGTTTTGGCCCCGAAATCGAGATCCAGCGCGGTCACGCCCATGGTGCCATCACCGGCTCGCGCGAGAGTGGCGCTGCCGTCGAGCGTCAGATCAGTGCGCACGCCCTGATGGGTGGCGCTGAAGGCCGGATTGAGCGTGGTGACAAAGACATTGCCATCCGTGGCGCTGGTATAGCTGCCCTTGAGGCCCACGGACCAGTCGATCTCCACCGGCGGGTGGGCCGGTTCGGCCGGAACCTCAAAGCCTTCGGGCATCGGCGCGGACGGATAAATCCCGGGCGCCAGCCGCGCATCGTCGAGCGCGGTTTCATCGATGATCAGCGGCTCGGCCAGCACCGGTCCCGCCAGTGCGGAACTAGCGGCGATTACGCCCAGCATTGTCCATTTTCGCCGGGCCAAGTCCCGCTCCGCCTGTCCTGCCGACAGGCGTGAAAGGGCCCGCCGGTCCCCTGAGGGCCAGGCCGTCATCCTTTCAGCTTATGGTTAATGAAATCTTGCGGGAAACGGTGCCGTGGCCGATCGACGCCTTCAGATCGCCTCGACCCGCAGCACCGCGCCCTCGGCCCCGATGATACGCACCTTCTGGCCGGCGGGCAGGTCCGGCCCGGCAATGCGCCAGATCGTGTCGCCCAGTGCCAGCCGTCCGAATCCACCCTCGATCGGCCTTTCAAGCACGGCTTCCTGCCCGATCCATTGCTCGGCGCGGCGGTTGAGCAAAGGCCGGTCGGTCTGGGCCGCCCGGTTGCGGGTGAGGCGGACCCAGACGAGGATCGAGACCAAGGATAGCGCGCCGAAGATCAGCCACTGCACCGGCCAGTCGAGCGGCTGGAACAGCACGAGAAGGCCAGTCAATATGCCGGCAATCCCCATCCAGAGCAGGAATCCGCCCGGCAGCACGAGTTCGAGCGCCAGCAGCACCAGGCCGGCAATGATCCAGCTCCAGGGCGCATTCTGGCCGAAAAATTCGATCACCTGCATGGCCCGGTCCTAGCCCTGGGGGGCGGTGTTGGGCGGCCGGCTCGACGGGCGCGCCGGGTTCGGCTTGTCGCCACCGAAGGTTTCGCGGGCGATCTCGGCAATGCCGCCAATGGCGCCGATGACGCTGGAGGCTTCGACCGGCAACATCAGCAGCTTCTGGTTGGGCGAGGAGGCAATGCCTTCGAGCGCCTTGATGTAGTTGTTGGCGACGAAATAGTTGATGGCCTGCACATTGCCCGAGGCAATGGCGTCCGACACCAGCTGGGTGGCCTTGGCTTCGGCTTCGGCAGCGCGTTCACGCGCCTCGGCATCGCGGAACGCCGCCTCCTTGCGGCCCTCGGCCTCCAGCACCTGCGCCTGCTTTTCGCCCTCGGCCTTAAGAATGGCCGCTTGCCGACGCCCTTCGGCCTCGAGGATGGTGGCGCGCTTTTCGCGCTCGGCCTTCATCTGCCGGCCCATGGATTCGACGAGGTCCTTGGGCGGGTCGATATCCTTGATCTCGATACGGGTGATCTTGACGCCCCAGGGCGACACGGCGGTGTCGACCACGCGCAGCACCCGGTCGTTGATCTCGTCGCGATGGCTCAGGAGTTCATCGAGGTCCATCGAGCCCATGACCGAGCGGATATTGGTCATGGTGAGGTTGAGGATGGCGTTTTCGAGATTGGTGACCTCATAGGCCGCCGCGGCCGCATCGAGGATCTGGTAGAAGGTCACGCCATTGGCGGTCACTGTCGCATTGTCGCGGGTAATGACTTCCTGGTGCGGCACGTCGAGCACCTGCTCCATGACGTTCATCTTCTTGCCGATCGTATCGATGAACGGCACGATCAGGTTGAGGCCCGGCTTGAGCGTGCGCGTATACTTGCCGAAGCGCTCGATGGTGAAATTATAGCCCTGCGGCACGGTCTTGGCGCCGGCGAAGAGGACCAGCAGGAGCAGTATGCCCAAGCCGATGAGCGTGACGCTCAGCCCATCCAGCCCAAACTCGTTGAGAAAATCCATCATGTCCCTCCGACCCAAATGCGCCGCAACATTATGCGGCGCAAACGGGCTTGGGTAGCGGCAATATTGCGCTCGCTATTTGGCCGGCAAGCATCGTCCGGTTGCCTGCAGGGCGGCGATGGCGCGCGGATCGCAGCCGGTATAGAGGAACATCAGCCAGTCTTCGGTCGAGCCGTAAAAGACGTTGCGATCGACCTCGCCGCTGACCCCCGGCACGACGCCGGTCTGGGTATACTGCCAGAAGGTCCAGGGCCGGTTGTTGTAGCGTTCATGCGGCTCGGCGGCGGTGGAGCGCAGCCAGAAGGCATTGGGGAAGTATTCGCCCTCCAGAATGTCGCGGTGGAAGTTCATGTCGGTATAGATGATGGGCAGCTTGCCGGTATGGCGCTCCATCACGTCGAGCATCAGACGGATCTTCTCAAGCGCGTCAGCCTTGTTCGGCTTGGTCTTGCAGCTCGAATGATTGTTCCATTCGAGATCGAGCACGGGCGGCAGGGCGCTGGGGTCATAGGGCACGTTCTGGGTGAACCAGGCGGCCTGTTCGGAGGCCAGCGAGCACCAGGTCATGAAGTGATAGGCGCCGCGCGGCATGCCGGCATCGCGGGCACGCTCCCAGTTCACGCGGAAAAATGGATCGACATAGTCCTTGCCTTCGGTCGCCTTCATAAAGACGAAATGCGTGCCGCCGGCGCGGGCGCGCGCAAAGTCGACATTTTCCTGGTAGCGCGCCACGTCGATGCCCTGGATCGGCATGGAGCGGGCGCGATCGACCTTGGCATGGGGGCGGTTGTCACCCGGAATGGCATTGTAGAGCCCGCCCATGCTGCCGCAGGCGACCAATGTCGCCACGGCGAGGCTCAGAACGGCGCCGCGAACAGCGACGGAGACGGAGCGGGACAGGGACCAGACCATCAATACAGTTACTCGAAACGCACAATTGAACCTGATCCTTGATTCAACATGGCGCGGTTAATGGAGATTTAGGGTAACCAATGTGGCAGACCGTATGGTTAATACTCCTTCTTTCGTTCGCTCTTCGTTCTTGTTAACCATTTGGTCTTCTGCTAGCGTTCCTGCCGGGCATTGGGGGCAAGGCCGATGGTTGCGCGTGTTACCACCGTGGCGTTTCAGGGCATCGAGGCCGTACCGGTCGATGTGCAGGCCCATATCGCGCCCGGGTTTCCCGGCCTGGTTCTGGTGGGCCTGCCCGACAAGGCGGTACGCGAAAGCGGCGAGCGGGTGCGCGCGGCGCTGACCGCGTCAGGCCTCGGCCTGCCGGCCAAGCGCATCACCATCAACCTCGCCCCGGCCGATCTGCCCAAGGAAGGCAGCCACTATGACCTGCCCATCGCGCTTGCGCTGATGGGCGCGCTTGGCGCCATTCCACAGGATGCGCTCGATGGCTATCTTGCCATGGGAGAACTGGGGCTCGACGGGCGCCTCGCCCATGTCGGGGGGATCCTGCCCGCAGCCATGGCGGCGAGCGCCCGGGGGCTGGGCATTGTCTGCGCCAAGAGTTCCGGGCCGGAAGCGGCCTGGGCAGGCGAAGATATCGACATCATCGCCGCCGACAGTCTCGTCGCGCTGGCCAACCACCTGACCGGTCATCAATTGCAGGCGCGACCGCAGCCCGGGCGGCACCTGGCGGCGCCCGGCGAATTGCCGGACCTGAGTGATGTGCGCGGGCAGGCCGTGGCGCGCCGGGCGCTGGAAGTGGCGGCCGCCGGCGGACACAACATGCTGATGATCGGCCCGCCAGGCGCCGGCAAGTCCATGCTGGCGGCGCGCCTGCCCTCCATCCTGCCGCCGCTTTCAGCGCGCGAACTGCTCGATATTTCCATGATCCAGTCCATTGCCGGCGAACTTGCAGGCGGGGTGCTGTCCGATCGGCGGCCCTTCCGGGCCCCGCATCATTCTGCCTCCATGGCCGCTTTGGTTGGCGGTGGTCTGAGGGTGCGTCCGGGCGAAGCGAGCCTCGCCCATAATGGGGTGCTCTTTCTCGACGAACTGCCCGAATTTGCGCCCAACGTGCTCGATAGCCTCAGGCAACCGCTCGAAAGCGGGGAGACGGTCATTGCCCGCGCCAATGCGCGTGTCGCCTATCCCAGCCGCTTCCAGCTTGTCGCTGCCATGAACCCCTGCAAGTGCGGCCTTGCCGGCACGCCGGGCCATGTCTGCAAGCGCGGAGCCGCCTGCGCCGGCGACTATCAGGCGCGCGTGTCCGGCCCCTTCCTCGACCGCATCGACATCCGCATCGATGTGCCGGCGGTCTCGGCGGCGGACATGATCGCCCCCGCGGCGCC
>CAMLKN010000181.1 GCA_946480655.1 uncultured Devosia sp.
GGCGGCCAGTTCGCCGGACCGATGGTCCCGCTGTCCGATGGCATCGGCCAGAGAAAGGCCATCCCGGGTGGCCCGCTGCGCCGCGTCGTAGAGCATTTCGTGGGCGTGATGCCGACCAAGGGAGGCTGACAAGCGCATCATGATCGCTTCCGAGAGAATTTGCCCGCGGGTGAGCTCGAGATTGGCGGCCATGCGTTCTGCATGAACGACGAGACCCGAACAGAGCCGGTGCAGGGTCCTTGCAACCGAGACGCCAAGGATAGCGAGTTCGGGCACGACCACATCGGTGACATTGGCGGCCGAGGAATCTCCCTCATCCATGCGCGGCATGGACCATGTGGCCAGCGGGACCCTGGCGGTCAAAAGGCGACAGAGGCTGATCAGCAGCAGGGCAGTCGACGGGTTGCGCTTTTGCGCCATCGTGGAACTGCCCATCTTGCCGTGGTGAAAGGCCTCTTCCAGCTCCGCCACCTCTGTGCGCTGAAGAAAGACCACGTCATGGCCGATTTTCTCCGCGATCTGCGCGAGCAGGGCCAAGGCCGTCAGGTAGTCGGCCTGCCGGTCGAATGACGCGCGCAGCGGGAGCCTGGCCACGTCGAGCCGCAGACGCCGGCCGACACCCTCCGCCACGGCGGGCCCTTTCTCGCCCATGGCCGCAAATGTGCCAATGGCGCCACCCAGATTGACCACAAAGCTGGTGCCAATGCGGTTTTCCAGCCGGTCGCGGGCACGGCGGATTTCGTCCAGCCAGCCCAGCGCCTTGTAGCCGAAGGTCATCGGCAAGGCGTGTTGACCGTGGGTACGGCCGGCCTGGAGAGTGTCGCGATGTGTCCGCGCCAGATCAGCCAGCACGCCATCGAGCAGGTTCAGCGCCTCAGTGATGAGCGCATGCGACTGCCGCATCTGCAGCGCCGTCGCAGTGTCAAAGATGTTCTGCGTCGTGGCACCCCAGTGGATGTAGCCCGCCGCCGGTTCGCCCGCCAGCGCTTCAAGCTGCTTGAGCACCGGCACGAACGGGTGTTGGGCGTGGGCGATGTCGGCGCTCAGCCGCGCGAAATCCAGCCGCTCCGACCGGCAGGCCGCTGCGATCGCGCTGACGACCTTGTCCGGGATCAGTCCGAGTTCGGCCTGCGATTGGGCCAGGGCAACCTCGACATCGAGCCATGCCTGCACTGTGCTGGCATCGCTCCAGATCGCCACGGCTTCCGGCGCAAACCAGTGGCGCGTCATGAAGGAATGAAACATCTCTCACCGATCCGAAGAAACAAGGAGGATCGCACGGAGCCGGGAGGGTGCCCCGTGCGATTGGCCGGGCTACTCGACGCTGATCTGGGCGCCGTCGATGATCGAGGCATAGATTGCCTGCTGCTCATCGATGAAGGCGGCGAACGGCTCGGCCTCAAGCGGGCTGGCGATGAAGCCGGACTCCGAGAGGCGCTGCACCACTTCGGGATCCTGGCCGAGATCGTAGAGTGCGGCGCTCAGCTCCGCGACGATTTCGGGTGAGGTGCCTGCCTTAACGAAAACGCCCTGGAACAAGGGGAGAGCGACACCGCCGAAACCGTCGATCTCGGACAGGGCCGGCACATCCGGCAGGGCCGGCGAGCGGTCCTGGCTGGTGACTGCCAATGCCCGCGCCTGACCATCGGCAATGAATGGCAGCGCGGTGGACGTCGTCAGCACGGCCGCATCCAGCAGTCCCGCCAGAAGGTCGGTCGAGACCTGCGCCCCACCCTGATAGGGCGCATGGACAAGTGTGATGTCGGCGACGGACGACACCATTTCGCCGACAAAGTGCTGGGCCGAGCCGATACCGGGAGATCCATAGGTAACCGTGTCCGGTTCGGCCTTGGCCGCAGCCACCAGGTCTCCCATCGTGGCGAAGGGAGAGGCGGCGGGAACGGCGATGGTCATGGACGTGATCGCCGTCCGTCCGACGGGAATGGTCTGGGTCTTCCAGTCGATGCCCACCGACTTGTTGACCATGGGCACCGCGACCGTATCGAAACCGCCATAGTAGAGCACGGAGCCATCGGTTCCGCCGTTAAGCAGGTTCTGCAGCGCAATCATGCCGCTGGCGCCGGTAGCGTTCTCCACGACCACCGTGCGGCCGAGACGCTCGCCAAGCTCGGGTGCTACCACACGGGCGGCAAAGTCTGCACTGCCTCCAGCAGAGTAGCCGACCAAGAGGGTGATCGTTCCATCGGACTGCGCCAGTGCCGGTGTCATCATGCCGAGCGCGGCAAATCCAAGGGCAAGGATACGGTTGCCGGTTGTCATTTGTACTCCTCCAACGACCTTGACCCATACAATATGTATTGTATGCATATGAAGTCAGGTGCGAGGTGATATGCCTGTACTAGGCCGATTGCAACCCGAAATCGTACAATCAATACGCTTGCAATATGTATTGATATTGTATAGGAGGCTTGGCTCATGAGTGAGCTCGACAAATTGCAGAGCTATTTGCGGTCCCTCTCGCTGCGCGCAGCGGAAGGCGAAAAGCTGCCGACCATCCGGCAGCTGATGCAGGATTTCGGCCTGTCCCAGGCGCTGGTGCAGCGCGTGTTCGACGCCTTGCGCGCCGAGGGACTGATCGTCTCACAGGTGGGCCGCGGCACGTTCTTTACCGGTGGCCGGCCCAGCGAAGGGCCCCAACCGGAACGCGCGACGGGTGGGGGACGCAGCGTCATACTGTTGCGCCGGCCGCTACAGAACCTGCGCGGCAGGCTGGTGCTCGACCGGCTGCAACAGGCACTGGCCGATCATGGCGACGTCACCCTGGAAGTTGCCTATTCCAACCCCGACCACGCGCGCCAGGTGCTGCAGACCCTCCCCCGCTTCGACGCCTGCATCGTGCAGAACTCCTTCGACATCATGCCCATCGACATGATCGCCGCCATCCGGCGCCGAACCGATACCCTTGTGGTCGACGGGGCCTGGCTGGTGGGAACCGATGTCGATGCGGTGGGCTTCGAATGGGGTGCATCAGTCGAACGCGCGGTCGACCTCTTGGTCGCCTCCGGTCATGACCGCATCGTTCTGGTCACGACGGCCAGCGCCTTTCTCGCCAATGAAATGGGCGTGCATCGATACCGTTCGCTTCGGCAGCGCGCCGACCTTCGATCGAGGCTCCTGCCCGAGATTCGCGTGCCGCGACTTCCGCCGCGCGCCTATGAGGAAGCGGTCGTTTCCGCTCTCGCGGCCGCTTCGATGCTCGACCGCGCCGGACGAACCGGTCTCATCGTCTGGGGAATCGAAAGCGGCCAGCGGTTCCGCACCATGCTGGGCGATGCCGGCATGAGCGTGCCGCAAGACCTGTCCGTCATTCTCCTCGGTCGCACCGACATTGCCGAGGAAGCAGCCGGGTTCTTTCACATCATTGGTTACAGCGCCGAGCAACAGGCCGATGCCGTGTTCGCGCGGCTGCTGCAGCGCTGGGAGGAGCCCGGCGCACCTTATGAACTTGGTCTGCTGCCGCTCGAGGAGCGGGAAGGCATGTCCGTGCATGGATATGACGCGGAGACGGGCAAGACCGGACCCTAGCAACCGGAGGAGAAAGATGGCGGCAAGGATACGTGGAGAACGGGATTTCGGCATCGGCCTGGTCTATCTGGCCCTGGGCGTTGCGGGCTTCATCATCGCCCGCAACTATGCCTTCGGCACGCCACGCCAGATGGGGCCGGGGTTCTTCCCGAGCATTATCGCAGCTTTGCTCGTTGCTTTCGGCATTGCGGCACTGTTGCGCGGCATCCTCGTCGAAGGCCCTGCCGTGGGGCGCTGGAACCTTAAGGGGATGGTGCTGATCACCGGATCGGTCGTCGCCTTCGGCCTGCTGCTGCCCATTCTCGGCCTGCCGATCGCGATCTTCCTCTCGACGCTGATGGCGGCAGCGGCCAGCGAAAAGTTCGGTTTCGACCTCAAGGCCTTGACCGGGCTGGCGGTTCTCTCGGGCGCATGCAGCCTCGTTTTCGTCCAGTTGCTGCGCGTTCCCATGCCGCTGCTCGGCAGCTGGCTTTCCCCCCTGTTCCCTTAGCCCGAGGTCATCATGGACATTCTCTCCAACCTGGCACTGGGGCTCTCGGTCTCACTCAGTCCGTCCAACATCCTCTACTGCCTGATCGGCACCGTCCTCGGCACGGCCATTGGCGTGCTTCCCGGCCTCGGGCCCGTGGCGACCATTGCGATCCTGCTCCCCATCACCTTCGGCCTTCCGCCCGAGGCGGCCCTGATCATGCTGGCCGGGATCTACTATGGCGCCCAGTATGGTGGGTCGACCACGGCCATCCTGGTCAACCTGCCGGGCGAGCCCTCTTCGGTGGTGACGGCCATCGACGGGCACCAGCTGGCGCGCCAGGGGCAGGCCGGAAAGGCGCTGGCGACCGCCGCCATCGGTTCGTTCATCGCCGGCACGATTGCGACCTTGCTTATCGCGCTCTTCGCACCCGCGCTGGCGCGCGTCGCCCTGCAGTTCGGGCCGACCGAGTATTTCGCCCTGATGGTGCTGGGGCTCATTGCCTCCATCATCATGGCCTCCGGCGCAGTCCTCCACGCGCTGGGCATGATCCTTGTCGGTCTCCTGCTCGGCATGGTCGGCACCGATGTCAATTCTGCGGTCTCGCGCTACACGTTCGGCATGCCGCTGCTGTCCGATGGCATCAATTTCGTGGTTATCGCCATGGGTGTCTTCGGCATCGGCGAGATCATTGCCAATCTCGAGGACGAGGCCGGGCGCGCCGTCACCACCAGGAAGGTGGAAGGGCTGATGCCAACGCGCGAGGATTGGGGACGCATCGTCGGACCGATCCTGCGCGGCACGGGATTGGGCTCGCTGCTCGGCATCCTGCCGGGCGGCGGCGCGGCCCTGGCCTCGTTCGGCTCCTATTCGCTCGAAAAGCGCCTGTCCCGTCATCCCGAACAGTTCGGCAAGGGCGCCATCGAGGGCGTGGCCGGTCCCGAAGCGGCGAACAATGCCGGCGCGCAGACCTCCTTCATCCCCATGCTCACCCTGGGCCTGCCGTCCAATTCGGTCATGGCCATGATGATCGGCGCCATGATCATCCAGGGCATCCAGCCCGGACCGTCAGTCATGACCCAGCAACCGGCCCTGTTCTGGGGGCTGATCGCGTCCATGTGGCTGGGCAACTTGATGCTGCTGGTGCTCAACCTGCCGCTGATCGGCATCTGGGTCCGCATGATCGCGATCCCCTACCATTACCTCTTCCCGATCATCATCGTCTTCTGCGTCATCGGCGTGTTCAGCGTCAACAACACGACATTCGATGTCTTCGGCATGGCGCTGTTCGG
>CAMLKN010000182.1 GCA_946480655.1 uncultured Devosia sp.
ACCTTGGGCCCGATCTCGGCCCAGACCCTGGCGTGGAAGGCATTGAGCCAGTCCACTTCCGGCTTGGTGAGCAGCGAGAAATCCACGAGCCGGGTATCGATGGGCGCAAGCGTAATGGTCTCAAAGTCGAGATAGCCGGGGAAGCCTTCGGCCTCCTTGACCACGACGAGGTTCTCGATGCGGATGCCGTATTCGCCGGCCTTGTAATAACCCGGCTCGTTGGAAATCACATTGCCCGCTTCGAAGGGCGTCGCGTAGCGCGATGAAATGCCCACCGGCCCCTCGTGCACGCCCAGGAATGCTCCCACGCCATGGCCGGTGCCGTGATTGTAGGTGACGCCGTCCTGCCAGAGAAATTGCCGCGCCAGGACGTCGATCTGTGCACCGGTCGTGCCCTTCGGGAAGCGCGCCATGGAGATGGCGATCATGCCCTTGAGCACGCGCGTATAGCGGTCCTTCTGCTCGGCGGTCGCGGATCCTGTGTAGAGGGTGCGGGTAATGTCGGTCGTGCCGGAGAGATATTGCGCCCCCGAATCCACGAGCATGATCTCACCGGGCTGTAGCCGCCGGTCGGTCTTGGTGGTTACGCGGTAGTGCACGATGGCGCCATTCGGCCCCGCGCCGGAAATGGTGTCGAAACTGGCATCGACGCAGGTTTCTTCCTGGCGCCGGAAGCTCTCGAGCGCGGTGACGATGCCGATTTCGGTGAGCTCGCCCTTGGGGGCCTCCTCGTCGAACCAGCAGAGGAACTTCGCCAAAGCCACGCCATCGAGCTGATGGGCCTCCCGCATGCCGGCCAGCTCCGCCGCGTTCTTGATGGATTTGGGCGCCAGTACCGGATCACGCTTTTCGATGAGGCCCGCACCGGCCTCGCGCAGGATGTCGGCGACCGCCGCCGGGGCAGTCTGCGGATCGATCCAGACCGCCTTCTTGCCCTTGCCCAGCTTTTCCAGCGCCTTGCCGAGCGCTGGCGTCCTCGCCACCTTGGCAATGCCATCGAGTGCCCCAACCAGCTCCGGCGTGATCTTGCCCGCATCGAGATAGATCGTGGGCAGGCCCGTCCGCGGCACCACGGCAAAGCCGAGCACGAAGGGCGTATTGGGCACGTCGCGGCCGCGCATGTTGAAGAGCCAGCAGAGGCTTTCCGGCAGGGTAAGCACCACGGCATCGGCCTTGTCTGCCGCCAGGGTGGCCCGCAGTTCGGTCAGCTTGTCCGCGGCTGTCTTGCCGGCACGATTGTGACCGAGGAACTCGATCAGGCTGACCGGTGGGGCCGGGCGATCGGTCCATATCCGGTCGACGAGATTGGCATGTGGCACGACCGTGGCGTGTCCAGCCAGCTTCTCGGTCATATCGCGCACTTCGCCCGGCGTATGCAGCCAGGGGTCATAGGCGAGCGTGCCGCCCTTGGGCACGTAGAGTTTTATGTCAGCGCTGATGCCGCCGTGGTTCACCTCATGCACATTGACCTTGCGCGTATCGGTTTGGGCGGGCGCCTGCAGCGTGTAGCGGCTGTCGACAAACAGCCCGGCTTTCTTGGGGCCAACCACCGCCATGCCGGCCGAACCGGTAAAGCCGGTGACATAGGCCAGCCGGGCCTCGCTGGCGGGAACCGACTCGCCGCGATGGGCGTCGGCGCGCGGGATGACGAAGGAATCGATGCCCGCTTTTTGCATGGCTGCGCGCAGTGCTGCCAGGCGCGGCGCCACATTGGATGGATCAGATTTCTCGGAAAAGCTTTGGAAAACAGCCGGTTCGAAAGTCTTCTTGGTCATTTGCAGTCCTTGCCATTCGCCAAGCGTCGATGCATGCCGGGCATGGCTGTTCTGTTGTTCTGTGTCTGGTCTGGCGCGACCGGAGTTCTATCTTGTGGGCAAGAGAACAGGAGCACAGCAAATGAGCAAGAAGAACAATTTCTTCCAGCGCGCCTTCAACGCCGTCGTCGAAGGCCGCACCCGCCAGGCCGAACGCTATGTGGCCCGCTTCGAGCGCGAACACGGTCTGGCCGCCAAGGTAAACGACCGTTAAGCCTGCCTTGCAGGAGTGGAATGGCTGACTTGCCGTCAAGGGCCTAACAGACCCCGAACGAACAGCCTAAATAGAAGGTGTCGGGTGGCAACAGACTGCCCGCCGCATGGAGTAGAAGATGACTGAGAGCAAGAACGGTTTCCGCAGCGCCTTGGGTGGTCTTATCGACGCTCGTGGTCGCGAAGCCTCCCGCCAGGTCAGCTACCGCATGCAGCACCAGCTGATCGGCGCGGTGACCAAGCGCCCGTAAGGCGGCTGCACAAAAGCTGACGATCAAGACCGATCCCCGAAGCCCGCTTCGGGGATTTTGTTTTTGGGGGCACACTTGGTACTCCCGCCATTCCTCTCCCCATCGGGGAGAGATGGCTCGGCCGGGTCGAGCCGGTGAGGGGGATGTCCGAGCGGAGCGCAGCCCTCCCCTCATCCGGCGCTGCGCGCCACCTTCTCCCCAATGGGGAGAAGAATCAGACCTTCTCCAGCACCAGCGTCGTCCAGTCCTTGCGCTTGAGGTGGTCCTTGAGCGCAAAGCCTGCGGCCTGGTAGGCGGCGATGACGCCGTCGGCCTGGGTGTTGAGAATGCCCGAGAGGATCGCCGTGCCGCCCGGCTGGGTGATGTTGCCCACCCCAGGCGCCAGGTCGGTCAGCGGACCGGCGAGGATATTGGCGACGACGAGATCATAGGGCGCGCGCGCCAGGATTTCTTCGTGATCGAGCCCGGTGGCTTCAATCGCGTCGATCTGGTCGCCGACGCCGTTTTCGATCGCGTTCTCGATGGTCGTGGTCACGGCAATGGGGTCGATGTCGGTGGCGAGGATCACCGCTTCCAGCCGCTTGGCCAGCGCAATGGCGAGCACGCCCGTGCCCGTGCCGATATCGATCATGCGCGCGGGCGTCCGGTCGGCGAGCAGCGTTTCGATGGCCTCGAGGCACCCGGTGGTCGTCTCATGGTGGCCGGTGCCGAAAGCCTGGGCCGCGTCAATCTTCATCGGCGTCAGGCCCTCGGGGATCGGCCCGGTCTCGTGGCTGCCATAGACGTAGAAGCCGCCGGCAATCACCGGGGCGAGGCCTTCGAGCGACTTGGCCACCCAGTTGATCTCGGGATCGACGGCCTCCACGGTAAAGGTGACGTCGCCGCCCAGCACCTGCCGCGCCAGTTCAGTGAAGGCGTCAACGTCCGGCGGGCTGTCGCAGGTGGCTTCAAACACCCATTCGCCGGTTTCTTCATTCTCATGCGCCGAGGCGGTCAGCGCCAGGTCATCGCGCTCGGAAACGGCATCGACCAGCGCATAGGCCTGGTCCTTGGTGAGGGCGGTGGACGAGAGCTGATCGACGGACATCTGGGCCTCGGAAAATGGGGTGCCTTCCCTTGGGGTAGGCGTCGGGCCAAGTCAAGGACGGGAGGCGCATAGTTCCGGCGTCACCCCACCCTCAGTCCCTCCCCATCAAGGGGAGGGAGGCGAAGGGGCGCAGCGCCCGTGTTCATCGTCTCCCTCCCCCTTGCGGGGAGGGATCAAGGGTGGGAGCCTCGCGGGTCAGATGCAATTTCGAGCCACCGGTGCGCTGCACACCCCCTCCCAACCTCCCCCGTCAAGGGGGAGGAGTTCTGCCGGTGTGTGCGGCTGGCGCAGTGGGTTTGGATGCCGATGCTACAGCCGCACCGCCGTCCCGGACACCGATACCATCAGCATCGACCCACCCTGGCCGACCACCTCATAGTCGATATCGATGCCCACGACTGCATCGGCGCCCATGCGCCGGGCTTCCTCTTCCAGTTCCCGATAGGCCTCCCGCCGCGCATCGCGCAGGGTGGATTCATAGGCGCCGGCCCGGCCGCCGACGATGTCGCGGATACCGGCAAACAGGTCCTTGAAGATATTGGCGCCGACAATGACCTCGCCGGTGGCAATGCCGAGATAGTCCCGGATCGGACGGCCTTCGAGGGTGGGGGTGGTGGAAAGGATCATGGGGTGGCTCCTGTTGATGCGGGAAGATGTGGGTAGAACAGCGACGAGTGCAAGGGACACCTCGGCCACTTGCGTGGGGTGGGATTGACCGTGCCGGAAATGTGCGGAGACTGGCAGGACAGGAGAGCGAGATGTCCAACCCATCCGTCGGTTCAGCCGCAGATGCCAACTACCTGCTCAACAAGCAGTACCGGGACAGCCAAAAGCTTGAGGCGCGGGCCAATCTGCACCGTCGCTATGGTACGGGTGGCCCGAACTGGTTCCAGTGGGTCGTCGAGCATGCGCAGTTCGCCGAGGGGGCCAAGGTACTCGACATCGGCTGCGGTCCGGGCTGGCTATGGCAACAGGCCCATGAGAGTGTTCCAGCGAAGCTAGAGCTGACGCTTGCCGACCTTTCGCCGGGCATGGTCGAAGAAGCCGTCGCTTCGGCGCGGCTGACCAGCCGCTACGCCCGGGTTGAAGGGGCAGTTGCTGATGCTGCTGCCCTGCCTTTCCCGGATGGCAGTTTCGATGCCGTTGTGGCCTGCCACATGATCTACCACGTGCCGGACGCGCTTCGTGCTCTGCTTGAGTTTCGACGCGTTCTCAAACCCGGCGGCATTGTGGCTGTGACGACCAATCTTGAGGGCAACATGGCACCGTTCTACGCGTTGGGTGCGGCAGCGTTTGGCGGGGAAGCAAGTGATCCGGCCGCCAATGTCATGGGGCTTCGAAGGGTCGAGAATCTGATGCGGGACTGCTTCGAAGAAGTCACTGTCCACGAACTTGCCGGTGCGCTCCATGTCACAAGCGTGGATGACCTCGTCCTCGCCTTGACGTCCTTTCCGCCGGGCGATGGCGCCGACAACATAGCGGTGGCGAAGCTCTATGAACTTGCCAGCCTGGGCGTGGAGGAGGGGGGCGGCAAATTCGTCATTCCCAAGACGCAGGGCATGGTTCGAGGCATAAAGGGAAGCTGATCCCCTCACCCCTTCTTGATAAAGCTCTCCAACACCTTCTTGGTCCCGGCCTTTTCGAAGTCGATGGTCAGCTTGTTGCCTTCGATCTGGATGACTTCGCCATAGCCGAACTTGAGGTGGAACACCCTTTCACCCAGAGAATAGCCGCTCGACTGGCCGCCGAGGTCGACGGAGCGGGCGACGAGTTCGCCTTCGATGGTCAGCGGGCCGCCGCCCTTGCGGCTGGCCTGGTTGGCGCGGGCGCGCTGCCAGCCGGGGGTTTCGTAGACGCTTTCGAACGGGTCGGCC
>CAMLKN010000183.1 GCA_946480655.1 uncultured Devosia sp.
GCGGCGATGCGGCCGTTTTGGACACCGATGTCGAGACCCTTGCGGCCGTCGGGCAGGGTGGCATTGAGGATTTTGAGGTCGAACATGGCTTAATTCCAAAACGGTTAGTGCCGCTGCCCCTTGGTCCAGGGTTGGAGGAGGGCGCGGGGATAGTCGGCTTTGCGGGCCACCAGAACCAGCGCAAGGATGGACAGGAGATAGGGCATCATCAGGAAGACCTGGCCGGGCACGACCTGGCCGATTTCGGCCTGCAGCCTGATCTGGAAGGCGTCGAAGGCGCCGAAGAGCAGGGCGCCGAGCAGGGCCTTGCCGGGCTGCCACGAAGCGAAGACGACAAGCGCAATGCAAATCCAGCCACGGCCATTGACCATGCCGAAGAAGAAGGCATCGAAGGCCGACATGGTGAGGAAGGCGCCGCCCAGCGCCATGAGCGCGGAGCCAACCACGACGGCGCCAACCCGGAGGCCGATGACCGAGAGGCCCTGCGCTTCGACCGAGGCGGGATTGTCGCCCACGGCCCGGATGGCCAGGCCCAGGGGCGTGCGATAGAGCACGAAGGCGACGAGCGCCACCAAGATCAGCGCCAGCCAGGTGAAGGGCGTCTGCCCGAACAGGGCCGGGCCGATAAAGGGGAGGTCGGAGAGGCCGGGAATGTCGAGCGGCTGGAAGGGCGTGATGCGCGGCGGGGTCGAGACATCGGGCAGGGTGGTGCGATAGGTGAAGTAGCTGGCGCTGGTGGCGAGCAGGGTGATGCCGATGCCGGACACGTGCTGGGAGAGGCCCAGGATGACTGTGAGGACGGCGTGCAGCAGGCCAAATGCGGCTCCGGCCAGGGCAGCCACGACCACGCCACCCCACAAGCCCGCGCCGAGATAGACCGCGAGCCAGCCGGCCATGGCCCCGGCGACGAAAATGCCCTCAATGCCGAGGTTGAGGACGCCGGAGCGTTCGCAGATCAGCGCGCCCAGGACACCGAAGATCAGCGGCGTGGCGATGCGCAGGGCGGCGGCCCAGAAATTGGCGGAGGAGAGAATGTCGAGGATTGTCTCCATGGCTCAGGCCTCCAGCCGGCGGTTGGCGGGCACGAGCCGAAAACGCAGGAAGAAGCTGCCGACGAGCACGCAGAGCAGGCTCAGCGCCACGACGAGATCGGCGAGGTAGCTCGAAATGCCGGTGGCGCGGCTCATGGAGTCGGCGCCCACGAAGACGGCGGCGATGAACACGGCGGCCAATACCGAACCAAGGGGCGAAAGGCCTGCCAGCATGGCGACGACAATGCCCGAATAGCCGAAACCCGGAGAAAGGTCGGTCGAGAGATAGCCCTTCACACCCGCGACCTCGCCGACACCGGCCAGACCGGCCAGGCCCCCGGATATCAGCGCGACCTTGAGCATGGTGGCGTCCACCGGAATGCCGGCAAAGCGGGCGGCCGCCCTGTTCTCGCCGACCGCCTTGATCTCGAAGCCCAGCACGGTGCGCTTGACCATGAGCCAGAGGATCAGCGCGGCGACGAGGCCGACGACAAGGCCCCAATGCGTGCGGAGGCGGGGAATGAGCTTGTCGAATTTCGCTTCTGCCAGCAGCGGCACCGATTGCGGCCAACCCAGGGCCAGCGGGTCCTTGATCGGTCCCTCCACCAGCATCTGGATGAAGAGGATGACGACGAAATTGAGCAGCAGGGTGATGACCACTTCATCGGCCCCGAAGCGCTGCTTGAGGATGGTGGGCACCACCATCATCAGCCCGCCGGCGATGAAACCGGCCAGCATGATGGCCGGGATCATGATGGGCGCGGGCAGTTGCAGGAAACCGGAGCCGACCAGTACGGCGGCGAGCGCGCCCATGTAGAGCTGGCCCTCGGCGCCGATATTCCAGAGCCGTGCGCGGAAGGCGACGGCGGCGGCAAGGCCGGTGAGGATGAGCGGGGTGGCGCGATTGAGGGTTTCGGAAAGGGCGAACAGGGAGCCGAAGGCGCCCTGGGCCATGAGCTGATAGGCGTCCAGCGGCGAGCGGCCGGCCGCCATGACGGGAATGGCCACCAGCGCCAGGGCGACAAGGCCGGCCAGGATCGAGACGGCGAGACGAAGGCCAAGCGAGGCATCGGCCCTGGGTTCGAGGCGGACCATCATGAGGCCATTGTCTCCAGCTTGCCGGACTGGCCAGCCATCATGAGGCCGATGGTGCGCCGGTCAAGCTTTTCGGCGGGACCGGCATCGACGAGGGTGCCGGCATGGATGACGAGGAACCGGTCGCTGAGGGCGAAGAGTTCATCGAGATCCTCGGAAATGACGAGCACGGCGGCGCCCCGGTCGCGGGCGGCGATGATGCGCCGGTGCACCTCGGCCTGCGCGCCGATGTCGAGGCCCCTTGTGGGCTGGTTGGCAAGGATGACCTTGGGCTCGCGCTCCAGCACCCGCGCGAGGATGAGCTTTTGCACATTGCCACCCGAGAGCAGGCGCGCCTCGGCATCTGGGCCGGGGCAGCGCACATCATAGGCGGCAATGGCGGCCTCGGCGCGGGCGCGCATGGCGCGGCGGTCGATGAAGCCATGGCGGGAGAGCGAGCGCACGTCCTCGATGGCGATATTGTCGGCCACGCTCATTGTGCCGACAACGCCGTCGTGCTGGCGGTCTTCGGGCATGCGGGCGACACCGGCGGCGACGAGGCGGCGCGGATCGGCGCGAGTGACGGGATTGCCGTAGAGCCGCATGGTCCCGTTATCGGGAACCGCAAGGCCGGAGACGAGCGCGGCTATGCTGGTCTGGCCATTGCCCGAGACGCCGGCGAGGCCGACGATCTCGCCGCTGCGCAGGGCGAAGCTGACCTGGCTGAGGGCGGTGCGGCTGCCCGCCTTGCCCAGGGAGACATTGTCGAATTCTAGGAGCGCCTTGCCGCGGCTGCCGGGCAGGCGCTGCACCTCGGCGACGGGTTTGCCGACCATCAGATCGGCAATGGCGTGGCGATCGGCCTGTTCGGTGGCGAGGGTGCCGGCCACCTTGCCGCCGCGCAGCACCATGATGCGGTGGGACACGGCCAGCACTTCTCCCAGCTTGTGGGAGATGAAGATGACGCCAAGCCCGTTGGCCGCAAGGCGGCGCAGCACGGTAAAGAGCCCCAAGGCCTCCTGCGGGGTGAGGACGGCGGTGGGCTCGTCCAGGATCAGTACGCGGGCATCGCGATAGAGGGCCTTGAGGATTTCCACGCGCTGCTTTTCGCCCACCGTGAGGTCGGCAACGCGGCGGTCCAGGTCGACCTCGAGGCCGCTCTCGGCGATCAGCCTTTGCACCTTGGCGCGGGCCGCGGCGCGGCTGCCGAGGGAAAGCAGTTTTTCGGTACCGAGGCGGATATTGTCGAGGCCGGAGAGGTTCTCGGCCAGGGTGAAATGCTGGTGCACCATGCCGATCCCGGCGGCAAGCGCCGCGCCAGGGGAGCCGGGGGGCAGGGTTGTCATGGCGCCATCCGCAGTGGCGACGCACACGATCCCTTCGTCCTGCACATAGTGGCCGAAAAGGATGTTCATCAGCGTGGTCTTGCCGGCGCCGTTCTCGCCGAGGAGCGCGAGAATCTCTCCCTGGTGCAGGGTAAGCGAGATGGCGTCATTGGCGACAAGCGGGCCAAAGCGCTTGGTGATCTTTTCCAACGAGAGCAGAGGGATGGGGTCGGTCATTGGTCCTGCTCCATTCGCGATGCTGGTACGTGGCCGGCTCTACACCCCCACCCTTGATCCTTCCCCACAGGGGGGAGGGAGACGATGAACACCGGCGCTACACCCTGCGCCTCCCTCCCCTTGATGGGGAGGGAATGAGGGTGGGGTGACGGACCGATGAGCCCTTTTGTTACTGCGTCGAAGTCGGTTCGCTGTCGTTGATCTCCACCACGAAGCTCTTGTCGAGGATCTTGGCCTCGACCGCCTTGGCAGCGGCGACCGCTTCCGCGCCGGCCAGGGCTTCATCGACGACCATGGACGAGCCGCCATATTCCATGAAGGCGTATACGCCGTAGTCCTTGGCGGTGAATGTGCCAGCCTTCACGTCGGCAATGGCCTGGTCGATCATCGGCTCGCCATGCCAGAGGGCCGAGGCGAGGATCGTTCCGGGATAGTCGGCAGCGGTGTCGATGACATTGCCGATGGCGAAGATGCCACGTTCCTTGGCGGCGTCGGACACTCCGAAGCGCTCGGCATAGAGGATATCGGCGCCGGCATCGACCATGGCGAAGGCGGTTTCCTTGGCCTTGGGCGGATCGTACCAGGAGTTGATGAAGCTGACCGAGAACTTGACGTCCGGATTGACCGAGAGGGCGCCGGCCATGAAGGCATGCATCAGCCGATTGACCTCGGGAATGGCATAGCCGCCGACCATGCCGATGAGGTTGGACTCGGTCTTCATGCCCGCGATGATGCCGGTGAGATAGCTTGGCTCATGGATGAAATTGTCGAAGGTGGCAAAGTTCGGTTCCACCGGCGGCAGGGAGGAGCCCATGAGGAAGGCGATTTCCGGATAGTCGGCGGCGACGGTGCGGGCCGGCTGCTCGACGCCGAAGGCTTCGCCCACCATCAGGGCCACCCCCTGTTCGGCATATTCGCGCATGACGCGCTCATAGTCGGTATTGGCGACGTTCTCGGAATAGACATAGTCGATCTCGCCGCGCTCTTCGGCCGCGACCAGCGCATTGTGCAGGCGGCTGGCCCATTGCTGTTCGACCGGCACGGTCCATATGGCCGCCACCTTGGTGACGTCCTGTGCCCAGGTGACGCCAGTGAGCGAGAGGGCGGTGGTGAGGCCGAGCGCCGCGATCATCATGCGGCGATTGAGATGTCCCATTTGCATTCCCCGTTTGATGTTTTTGTTGGTCAGTCCTCCCTGCTGATTATCTAGCGGGCAGGGAGGGTATTTTGGAAGGGGGCAGACGTGGCCGCCCCCGCAAACGAAAAAGGCGCGCCGTGTGGCGCGCCCTTGAGTTTGTCAACGGAAGGCCGGAATGACGTGCCTTCCATAATTGGCGATGATTTCCTCCTCATCGCCGCTGTCCAGATAGATGTTGAACTGGGTGACCCCCGCCGCCTCCAGCTCGTGGAGTTTTTTGATGTGATCCTCGGGCTCGCCCAGGACACAGAAGCTTTCCACCACGTCGTCGGTGATGAAATCGAGGAAGGGATTATCGGCCTGGCCGTGCTTGGAATAGTCGTAGCCGCGGCGCTTCTCGATATAGGAGGTGAGG
>CAMLKN010000184.1 GCA_946480655.1 uncultured Devosia sp.
GTCGAGCCGAGCATGCCGCCGAACAGCAGGATCTTTTCAGCCAGGCCGCCGATCCACAGGTCGACATTGTTGAGGCCGCCAAGTGCCGGAGCGTAGGCGCCTGTGCCGTTGATGAAGTCGAGGCGGTCGGCAAAGTCGGACGGAGTCACCCCGTCGGCCTCCACGCCGAACACCAGTTCCATGGCGATCTCACGCTTCGTCGCCAGGTCCGTCGCGGCCAACAGTGCCGTATGCGTGCCGTAGGCAGCCACGAAGTTGACCACCGAAAGCGGGTTCTTCAAGCCAACAGCGAAATCGGCCCAGTTGTTGTAGGGCCGGAGGAAGCTATGGCCCGTTGCGGCAAACAACTGCTCGCGGGCTTGGTTCAGTGTCGGCATGCCCGTGTCCCGGCCGCGGGCAATGTTGATCGAGGCCAGGTCGAGCGGCAGGCCAAGCAGGTTGTTGCGGAGCGCGTCAACGACGAATTCGTCGATCGCATTGCCGCGCACATTGGTGAGGCCGCGCACGATGGCACCGGCCGCCTGCTCGTGGGTGATGGTGCCGTTCAGGTCGTAGTCGACGGGGTCGAGGAAAGCCGCGATCAGTCCCTGGTCGACCGTATTCAGGAATGACGTGTCGGCCGTGCCCAGCGGATCATAGAAGGCGCGCGGCAGGGCGTCGGTCAGCATGGAATGGCCGAAGCGGTACACGACATTGGCGAATTCGGCGAAGATGGCCGGATTGATGTCGGTGACCGAATTGAACACGAACGGGTCGATGGCCGGCTGGATCTTGCGGCCGAACTCTTCGAACACCAGGTGCTGATACTGCATTTCCGTCGCGAAGCGTGCAGCCTGGAAGATGCGCTCGCCATCCCAGTTGAGGGTAAGACCCTCGATGAAGGCGTGCTTGTCCACGGCGGCGTCCAGCGCCGTATGCAGGGCGGCCAGGTCGCCTGCATTGATGTCAGTCGCCAGCCATTCGTTGACGAAGGCCAGATCCCCCTCTTCCAGGATCTTGAGCTTCTGGATGACGGTTTGGCGGTTGTGTTCGGAGTGGAACACGTGGTGGACGGCGGTGAGACCGAAATTCTCGTTGCCGCGGCCGTCACCGGTGATGAAGTGGCGATCGAGCAAATCCCCATCGAAATGGGTGGCAAGCGACTCACCTGCCCCCATGCCGACGTCGATAACGCCGTCGGCATTGGTGTCATTGATCACGCCATCGGTATCGCGCAGCTTGAGGCCGCCGGTCTGGCTGTTGATCGGATTGGCGGCATGGGCAATGTCGTCGAGGAAGGCGTGGCCGATACGCATGGCACCAGCGCCGAACGTGTTGACCGGCACGGCGAGGTTGCCCTGAACCATGGTCGCCGGGGTGCCATCTGGGTTGATGCTGGTGACGATCTGCGGCAGGCCATTGGCGCCCCGCACGAATTCACCATAGGCGTCGGTGTAGATCAGCGGGATGTTGACCACGTCGCCATCAGTGAGCTGAATACCCAGCATGCTCGCGGCTTGCGCCTTGACGTCGGCCCAGGTGGCCAGGCCTCCGTTGGCGCCTTCCAGCAGCTTGCCGGTCGCCACCGGAACACCACCCACCAGATGATATTCGCGCAGGAAAACCTGGTGCGAGGCATGGGATGTATAGGTCTGGTTCTGGTCGACAAAGGGCGTCGTGGTATTGACCTGGGTCGGCTGGCCGTTCTCATCGAGCACGGTGGTCGAGCGGGTCAGCACCATGAAGCGCAGGTGGGCCGGAAGATCGTCTGGCGTGCCCAACACACCATCAGCGCCCAGCACCAGCGGATCGTCGTCCTTCAATGGCATGAAGATCGTGCCATTGCCGCCCTTGCTGATGAGATCGAGGCCATGATCGAAGAACTGGCCGAAGAAGGTCATCCAGGCGTTGAACGGTGCAGAAATGCCCTCGTCCGGCGCGACGTTGGGGATCACCAGCGAGCCATTGACGACCTCAAGGCCCTTGTCGGCGGCAAGCGCAAGGAAGGCAGCTTCCGGGTTGGCCGCAACGGTCTGCGCATGGGTAAGAGCCGCCTCGGCTTCCGAGAGCAGCTCGGCAGCCGCCTGGATTGGGTCGAAATTGACACCGTCAAACGCGGCTATGGCGGCGTCCAGAGCAAGTTCCGCTGCTGACAGATCGCTGGTGGCAGCCGCCAGTGCCGCGTCGGCCTCGGCCTGGGTAACGCGCGCAGCCAGCAATTCGGCGAGGTCGGCATACGGGTCGGCAGACTCGGCAAAGACCAGCGCCGAGTAGATCGCCGCCGGATTGTTGATGCTCATGTCCACGACAAGATTGGAAATGGTACGTGGATCGGAGTCCACGACATTGCCGGTGTGGCCGCCATTGAGGCCGGTCCCAGGGAATGTCGGGACCCCGTTGACGATGCTGTAATCCGTGTTCGTGACCGGCTGTAGCGGCCCGGGACCAAAGGAGAACGGGGTTTCCGGGCCACCATTGATGTAGTTGGGATCGAGATAGCGCGGCATGGGCTGGTCGGCGGCCCCCCAAAGCTCACGGCCTTCCATCAGGTTGTTGTAGCTGCCATCCACCGTGCGGATACCGAAGGGTGTTTTGGTATCGGGGATGGCGCGCGGCCAGGTGGCATCGCCCAGGAACATGCCATCGGCATCGTACTGCGCCCCGTCGGTGATCACTTCGCCCGTCAGCGGGTTGAGCCTGATCTCGGTGAGGGCCGCGCCATTGGCGTGGGCTTCGCCGATCTTGATCTGCTTCAAGACGAATTGAAGGTCGTTGAGATTGAGTTCGATTGCCATTTGTCCCTCCGTCCCATCAGTCGGCATGCGGCGCGACTGTGGATTGTCGAGGCAAAGTGTTGCTTGCCAAGGAAGCGCGCGATACTGAACATGGGCGGGTTTTGTTGCCCGCCAACTGTCCAGTCCGGAGACCAGACCTTGGTCCAGTGGTTGACTAGACTTTCGTCCAGCGACGACACGTTTCCGCGCTCTGTGTCTGCACAATACGTGCTGGCATCGGTGGTTGTGCTGTGCCTGTCGATGGCCGTTCTCGGCACCTGGGTGACCCTCAAGGTCAAGGACTCGGTCCTTGCCGCGACCGGGACCCAGGCAAGTCACTTCATCAAGGCCTTTGTCGAGCCGCATGTACAGGCATTGAAACCCGGCGGCGTGCTCGATGACTCCGCACGCCGTGCGCTGGACGAAACGTTGCTGGAGAGCCCGATTGCCAGGACGGTGGTGTCGGTCAAGATCTGGCGTTCGGACGGCTTGGTCCTCTACGCGACAAATCACGACCTCATCGGCCAGTATTTTGACACGACATACATTTCGGAGGCGATGACCGGCACGATCGTCACCGAATTCGAGAGTGTCCGGCGCGCCGAGAACGCCGCCGAAAAATCGCTCAACGTGCACCTGATCGAAGTCTATGCGCCGCTGTACCGCACCGGCACCTCGGAGATCATTGCGGTCGCGGAAACCTATGAGAATGCCGACGCCCTCGCCATGGAACTGGCCAGCGGCCAAGCCACAACCTGGGCGGTGGTTGCGGTAACGACTTCGCTCATGGTCGGCCTGCTCTACCTGATCGTGCGCCGCGCGGAATCCACGATCGCCATCCAGCGCCGACAGCTACGCGATCGCTACAGTCAGGCGGTGCGCACCGCGAGGGAAACCGCCGAACTGAGGCAGATTGCCGACCAGACTCGCCTGCGAGCCAGCGAAGCCAACGAGCAATATCTGGGCAGGCTGGGCTCGGATATCCATGACGGTCCGCTGCAACTGCTGACCCTTTCCATCCTCCGGCTGACAGCTGCAGCAAAATCGATGCGCAACAGCAAGAACCGTTCGGATGAAGCGCTGAGCCAGGTGGAGAACACCATCCACATCACACAGGAAGCGATGACCGAACTGCGCAATGTCTCGACCGGCCTGATCCTGCCCGAGATCAGCGGGTTGACGCTGGCCGAGACCATCAAGCTGGCTATCTTCCGCCACGAAGACCTCACCGGCGAATCGGTTGAATATCATCCCGAACCTCTGCCGGATTCGGTCAACGAGGCGATCAAGATCTGTGTCTATCGGGTGATCCAGGAGGGCCTGACCAACACGACCAAGCATGCCCCCGGCGCCCAGAAGATGCTGTCGGTGACTGTCGATGACGGTGCGCTGATGATTGAAGTGGCCGACGACGGCCCGGGGCTCGCTGCCCCCGGCAGCAAGGGCGACGGAGAAACCCATCTTGGCCTGAAGGGCATGCACAACCGCGTGCGCGCCCTTCATGGCAGCATATCGTTCAAGTCCTCGTCTGGGCGCGGCACGAGGTTGCTGGTCCGCCTTCCCCTCGAGGAGACGGCGCCGCCCTCAGTCTAGCCCGCCACTCTGCTGCGCCGCCACGACGACACCAAGTCTGTTACGGCAGTTCAACTTGGTCATCAGGCCGCTCATGTAGTATTTTACGGTCTTCTCACTGATGAAAAGGGCATCGGCGATTTCGCGATTTGTTCTCGCATGCATCAGGTGCCCAATGATCTGCTTCTCGCGCACGCTGAGCCGGATGGAATTATTGAGGCGGTTGCGGGCCTCGCGATTGCGCAATCCGCCAAGCACCTGACCGGCATATTGCTTGGTGATGTACATTTCGCCGCGCATCACAGCATCGACGGCCTCGATCACTTCTTCGATCCGGCCACCCTTGAGGACAAAACCCGTCGCGCCGGCATCAAGCGCCTTGAGAACGGAGTCCACGCTGGAAAACGCAGTGAACACGACGACGCGCGTGTCCTGGTGCTTGCTCGAGATTTCCGAAATGGCGCCGAACACGTTGCCCGGCATGGAGAGATCGGTGATCAGGACGTCCGGCTTGTGGGTCGCTGCGATTTCGATGGCAGCTTCCGCCGACTCTCCCTGGGCCACGATATTGAGCCCCTCCTCCGCGTCGAATATGGCCGCCATCCCCTTGAGCAGCACCGGATGGTCATCGACGAATGCTATTCTGACTGTGTCCCTCATCTTTACACCTGAACTAAAATTCTAAGGTGGGTCGCTGAGGGAACATTATCGTCTATTTTCGCGAGTGTCAGCGGATATTTAATAATTAGTTAAGCGTCATCGACCCTGACCCATTTCGGGTTGTCACTATTCAGTGCTCGCTGCAGTCAACTTGTATCCCAGCAAATGAACTCTTAGGCAGAACTTGGCCTTAGGCAAAAATCACAATGGTC
>CAMLKN010000185.1 GCA_946480655.1 uncultured Devosia sp.
GTGACCGCCTTCCTGCTGCTGCTGGCCCTGCCGGTTCTGGCCGGCGCCATCACCATGATGCTGACCGACCGCAACTTCGGCACCATGTTCTTCAATCCTGAAGGCGGTGGCGACCCGGTGCTCTACCAGCACCTGTTCTGGTTCTTCGGTCATCCCGAAGTCTACATCATGATCCTGCCGGGCTTTGGCATCATCAGCCACATCGTGGCCACCTTCAGCCGCAAGCCCGTCTTCGGTTACATGGCCATGGCCTACGCCATGGTGGCCATTGGCTTCGTCGGTTTCGTCGTGTGGGCGCACCACATGTACACGACCGGCCTCAGCCTCGACGTGCAGCGCTACTTCGTGGCAGCCACCATGGTCATCGCGGTGCCGACGGGCGTGAAGATCTTCTCGTGGATTGCCACCATGTGGGGCGGCTCCATCACCTTCCGCACCCCCATGCTCTGGGCCATCGGCTTCATCTTCCTGTTCACCGTTGGCGGTGTGACTGGCGTGGTGCTGGCCAATGCCGGTGCCGACCGCGCCCTGCACGACACCTATTACGTGGTCGCGCACTTCCACTATGTGCTCTCGCTGGGCGCCGTGTTCTCGATCTTTGCCGGCTGGTACTACTGGTACCCCAAGATGTTCGGCTACATGTACAACGAGTTCCTGGGCAAGCTGCACTTCTGGGTCATGTTCGCCGGTGTGAACCTGATCTTCTTCCCGCAGCACTTCCTCGGTCTCGCCGGCATGCCACGTCGCTACATCGACTACCCCGATGCCTTCGCAATGTGGAACCGCGTCTCCTCGGTCGGCTACTACATCACCTTCGTGGCCATGATCATCTTCTTCTACGCCACCTGGGAAGCCAGCCGGAAGAAGCGCCCTGCCGGTGACAATCCCTGGGGCGAGGGTGCCACGACGCTGGAATGGACGCTGAGTTCGCCTCCGCCCTTCCACCAGTTCTCGACCCTGCCCAAGATCGACAGCAAGGACGCGCACTAAGCGCTCCGAACAAGATCAAGCGGCCCGCGCAACGTGCGGGCCGCACCCAAAAAGGAAAGACCAGTGGCTCTAGTTGACGACAGCAGGGAAGTATCCGCCTTTGCCGGCGGTGCGCGCGTCGAGGATTACCTCGCGCTGCTGAAGCCGCGCGTCATGTCCCTGGTCGTGTTCACGGCGCTCGTCGGCATGCTGGTGGCGCCCGGCGGCATCAATCCGCTGATCGGCTTCATCGCCATCGCCTGCATCGCCATCGGCGCGGGCGCCTCCGGGGCGCTCAACATGTGGTATGATGCTGATATTGATGCCATCATGAGCCGCACGCAGAACCGCCCCATTCCTGCCGGTCGCATGACCCGCGGCGAGGCCTTGGCCTTCGGCCTCGTTCTCTCCGCCTTTTCGGTGACGTTGTTGGGCCTGGCCACCAACTGGGTTGCCGGAGGGTTCCTCGCCTTCACCATCTTCTTTTACGCCGTCGTCTATACGATGTGGCTCAAGCGCTCGACGCCGCAGAACATCGTCATCGGCGGCGCCGCCGGTGCCTTCCCGCCCATGGTCGGCTGGGCTGCGGTCACCGGGACATTGAGCTGGGAGAGTTTCGCGCTCTTCCTCATCATCTTTCTCTGGACGCCGCCGCATTTCTGGGCCCTGGCGCTCTACAAGCAGGGCGACTATGGCGCGGCTGGCATTCCCATGATGCCCAACGTGGCCGGCGAAACCTCCACCAAGTGGCAGATCTTCGGCTATTCCATCGTCTTGGCCGTTGCCAGCCTGCTGCCCAACTGGCTGGGCTTTTCCGGGTGGATCTACGGCGCCGTCGCGGTTGTGTCCGGGATTGGCTTTATCTGGCTTTGTCTGCGTCTTCTGCGCGCCAAGGACTCCGTGTCCATGCGTCGCACCGCCCGCACCGTCTTCACCTATTCCCTGAGCTATCTGTTTGTGCTGTTCCTGGCGCTGTTCACCGACTTCATCGCCCTGCGCTTGGGAGTAATCTGATCATGGCCGAGCAATCCGGAGCCAAGCTGGCACCCAACGGGATGACCGAAGCCGAGGACGCCGCTTTCCGCAGGCAGCGCCGCCGCCGCTCGATTGCCCTCGCGGTTGCCCTGGCACTCTTCGCCCTGACGTTCTATGCGCTGACCATCATCAAGATGGGTCCGGCCCTGTTCGAGCGCGCACTCTGATGGCAGACGCGACAGCGCCTTTTCAGCCCGCCGATCCGAGCCGTCGCAATCGCCGCGTGGCCGTGATGCTGGCTGGCGTGGCGGCGGGCATGGTGGGCCTCGCCTTTGCCTCCGTGCCGCTCTATCAGCTCTTCTGTCAGGTCACCGGCTTTGGTGGAACGACGCAGGTTGCCGCCGACAATCCAAAAGGCGTCATCACCCGCGAAATGAAGGTGCGTTTCGACGTCAATGTCGATCGAGCGCTCAATTGGACCGTCACGCCGGCCGCGTCCATAACCGACCAGATCGGCAAGGTCGACACGGTCAACTATATTGCCACCAATCACTCCGATAAGCCGGTCACCGGCCAGGCGATCTTTAATGTCGTACCCGAAAAGGCCGGCATCTACTTCAACAAGATCGAGTGCTTCTGCTTTACCGAGCAGACCCTGCAGCCGGGTGAAACGGTGGAAATGCCCATCGTCTTCTTCGTCGATCCCGATCTCGACGAAAACCACGAACTCGATACCATCAAAGAGATCACGCTCTCTTATACCTTCTACGCTTCAGACAGTGAGGGAAGCTGAACATGGCCGCCATTGAAAAGAATCACGACTACCACATGGTGGAACCGAGCCCCTGGCCGTTCGTCATCTCGGTCGCGGTCTTCGTCATGATGATCGGCGCCGTCGCCTGGATGCAGGAATGGACCCCCTGGCTGTTTTTCATCGGCCTGGCTGGCGTGCTTTACAGCTTCTACGCCTGGTGGTCCGATGTCGTGAAGGAAGCCAATGACGGCGTCAGCCATACCCCGGTCGTGCAGATGCACCACCGCTACGGCATGATGCTTTTCATTGCCTCGGAAGTGATGTTCTTCGTCGCCTGGTTCTGGGGTTATTTCGACTTCTTCTTCCGCCCTGATGACGTCGAGCAATATGCCCGCGTTGCCGCCACGGGTGGTCACTGGCCGCCGGCCGGCGTGGAACTCTTCGATCCGTTCCATCTGCCGCTGTTCAACACACTGATCCTGCTGACGTCTGGCACCACCGTGACCTGGGCGCACCATGCCCTGCTCGAGAACGACCGTCAGGGCCTGCGCTGGGGTCTGGTGCTCACTGTTGCCCTCGGTGTTCTCTTCACCTTTGTGCAGTTCCTCGAATACACCCATGCCGGCTTTGCCTTCGGCGGACCGGGTGCCTCGACCTATGGCGGCGCCTTCTTCATGGCGACCGGCTTCCATGGCTTCCACGTCATCATTGGTACCATCTTTCTCGCCGTCTGCCTGATCCGCGCCGAGATGGGGCACTTCACCCCGGAACGCCACCTCGGCTTCGAATTCGCGGCCTGGTACTGGCACTTCGTGGACGTGGTCTGGCTGTTCCTCTTCGCCTCGATCTACATCTGGGGCAGCTGGGGCGTGGCGCTGAGCCACTAGGCCCGAAGGCAACGTGAATTGAGGGCGCGGCGAGGCTGCGCCCTTTTTCTTTGGAGACCCCGATGAGCAAGGCCGATGTGTCGCTCCGGCGCAGCCTCAAATGGACAGACTGGCTGTTTGCCGCATTGATGCTGGCGCTGGCCGGGACTTGCATCCTCCTTGGCAACTGGCAGATGGCGCGCCTGGCCGAGAAGGAAGCCCTTGTCGCCGCTGTTGACCAACGGCTGGCCTCCGAACCTATGCCGGTGCCGGACGCGGACCAGTGGCCCGGCCTCGATCTTGATCAATGGAACTTCCAGCCGGTCTCGCTCACAGGGAGCTATCGTTACACCCAGACAGTGACCGTGTTCACGAGCCTTTCCGATGCGCGCGGGCGCTTCTCCGGCCCCGGTTATTGGGTAGTGACGCCATTCGAACTTGATGCCGGTGGCACGATCTTCGTGAACCGCGGATTTGTGCCGCAGGAATACCAGGAACAGGCCGCGCTGGGGGATCTGCATGGCGATGATCCGGGTAGCGTCACCCTTGTGGGTCTTTTCCGTCCGGGCGAGGAAGCGGGATTCATGGTCCCCGAGCCGGACATGTCCAACCGGATCGAATGGGTGCGCGATCCAAACCGGCTTGCCGCTATGGTCGATCCGGCGTTGGCGCCCATCGCCCCCTTCTATGTCGACCTCCTCGCTGGCGCTGAAGGTGACCTGCCACAGGGGGGCGAAACCGTCGTCAGCTTCACCAACAATCATTTCGGCTACGCGCTGACCTGGTACGGGTTCGCCGTGGTTGCTGTGGCCATGCTGGGCGTCTGGTTGCTTCGACAGCGGCGTTTGCGGCAGACGACAGCCGGATGACCGCCGAAACCTTGCGGCAACAGTCCGCTTTGACTAGGTTGCAACAATTCTAAAAGGGCACTTCCCCCCGATGCAGTTTGTTTCCACGCGCGGCCAGGCGCCGGCGCTCGGCTTCTCCGATGCAGTTCTGGCAGGCCTTGCCGCAGACGGTGGCCTCTATGTCCCCGCGACCTGGCCTCAGGTCAGCGCGGTGGAAATTGCGGCCTTTGCCGGCAAGCCCTATGCCGATGTCGCTTATGCGATCATCTCCCGCTTTACGGATGGCGAGATTCCGGCCGGCAAACTCAAAGCCATCATCGACGAGGCCTATGCCACGTTCCGCCATCCCTCGGTAACGCCGCTGGTGGAACTGGAGCCAGGCCACTTCGTGCTCGAGCTCTTCCATGGGCCGACCCTGGCCTTCAAGGACGTGGCCATGCAGTTCCTCAGCCGGGTGATGGATCACATCCTCGGCGAACGCGGTCTCAAGGCCACCATCGTTGGCGCCACCTCCGGCGATACCGGCTCGGCCGCGATCGAAGCCTTCCGTGGCCGCGACACCACCGACATCTTCATCCTCCATCCCAAGGGGCGAACGTCGGAAGTGCAGCGCCGGCAGATGACGACGGTGTTGGACGGCAACGTCCACAACATTGCGCTCGAAGGCACGTTCGACGATTGCCAGGACGCGGTGAAGGCCATGTTCAACAACCATGCCTTTCGCGATCGCGTGCGCCTCTCCGGCGTCAATTCCATCAACTGGGGCCG
>CAMLKN010000186.1 GCA_946480655.1 uncultured Devosia sp.
ACCGTGTTGGTCCAGAAATCGAGAATGTTGCTGTCCGAGCTGGTGTACCAGTCGATCACGCCTTCGGCAGCGAAGGACATGCGGGGCAGAAGGGCCAGGCCGGCCACACCACCCGCAGCGGAAATCATGAAGTCACGACGTTTCATGTTCTTTCTCCCATCATGGCGACCAGGGTGGTCACCGCGCGTTTCGTCGCCGATTGCGGAGGCAGCGTGCTGACATGGCCAGCCTGACGAGCATGGTCGGCGCCAGCTCGCCCGCCTCATGGGCCTCCTCCCTCAATGCGTCGGCACCCGGAAGGCGATCCCAATCTTGAAGTCGGGTAGCGCCTGCCGCGATCAGCCATCGCGTCAGCAAGACAACACCCTTTGGCGATTGCACACAAGTGCATTTTTTCGCCGTGTTGCTTGCCTCAATAGGCAGATCATATAACGCTTTGATGACACCCTGGCTTTGCACATGTGTGCAATATTTTGAGCAGCCGATTTCTTGCGACGGTCCGGCGCACCAGAACCAGCCTCAAAACATCGGCAAAAAGCACGATCCGCGGGGCCTGTCCGCCCGCCGCGAAAGGCGGCGAGAGGCTAGCTGCGACCCGGCCGCACCGAGCGCCGCCAGACGGGAATCGGCTCGATCATGCGCCGCTCCGAAACGGCGGCTTCCGGCCGCAGCAGCATTTCCACCACCTCGTCAGCCATCGGGTTGAGCGGCTGACGGAAAGTGGTGAGCTGATAGGAGGCCCATCCGGCCTGTTCGATATCATCGAAACCGATGACGCAGAGATCTTCAGGAATGCTGAGGCCAAAATCCTGGCGGGCGACGTCCATGAAGCCCAGCGCCAGCAGATCGGTGACGCAGAAGACGCCGTCGGGAGGCGAGGACCGGCCGAACACCCGCCGCGCCGCCTCCTGTCCCGACTCATAGCTGGTGGGCCCCGCCTCGGTGACGGTCACATCCATGCCTGCGGCGCGCGCTGCCGCGACGAACACCTTTTCGCGCTCGACCAGGCTGGCCGTGCGTGCATTGGAGGTGATGAGACCCAGTCGCTCGCAGCCGGCCCGGCGCAGCAGGTAAAGCGCCTCGCGACCGGCCATGGCATTGTCGACGCCCAGATTGCTCGATCCCTGCAGGCGTTCGTCGCGGTTGATCAGCACGACTTGCTGGCCGTTGGCGAGGCAGGTCTCGATCAGCGAGGCCGGCGGCGTGCCCGACAGCACCACCGTGGCGTCGGCACGATAATTGAGTGTCTGCCGCAGGGCCGCCGAGACACTCTGGGTGTCGGTCTCGGTATTGATCACCATGGTGATCTTGCCGGCCGCCTGCAGCTTGCGCGTCAGCACGTCGACCATGCGGGCACGAATGGGGGTCGTCATGTCGGCGACCACGAGGCAGACGATATTGCTGCGCTCCCGCAGACCCCGCGCCAGGTGGTTGACGTGGTAGCCCAGTGCATTGGCAGCCTCGATCACCTTGCGCCGCGTCGCCTCGGAGACGCTGGCGCCATCGGTGAAGGTGCGCGAAACGGCCGAGCGCGAGACGCCGGCCCGATCGGCGACCATCTGTGCGCTGACAAAAGAGGGGGGCTTCAGTTCGCTCATGGATTAGGCGTGCCACACTGCTGACCAGATAGTGAAGCGAAAAAGCACTGCGTCAAGCCGCGAGGCTAGATCGGCAGGACCCGCGAGAACTTCACCGCGCCCAGCGAAAAGCTGCTCTCGATCGAGGCGACACCCTCCAATTGGGTCAGTTTCTCGCGCAGGAAATGCTCGTAGGATTCGAGATCCGCGCAGACAACGCGCAACAGGAAGTCGAACTGACCGGTCATGAGGTAGCATTCCATGACCTCCTTCCAGCGGCTGATGGCAGCACCAAATCTGTCTAGGTTGTCCGACCTCTGCCGTTCGAGCTTGATCGATATGAAGACTGAAACCGGCAGACCGACGGCCTTCTGCTCGATATTGGCGCTGTAGCCGGAGATGACGCCGGCCCGCTCCAGTTGCCGCAGTCGCCTCAGGCAAGGCGAAGCGGACAGGCCCACCTGATCAGCCAGCGCCTGGACTGTCATTCTTCCGTCGGCCTGCAGGGCGCGCAGGATTTTCCTGTCCATCGCATCCAATGCACCATTGGTAGATTCCACCTCTATTGCGTCCATTTCACTCAATTTCCTGCCAAATTTGCCAACTTGAGGGTCAAGATAGACAGGAACTGCCCAGAGGCAAGCCTTAATGTCTGACATATCGAAGGAGGAGCGATATGGCGGTTGAGGGGATCGGGCGCATCGAGGCCATTGAGGCGCTGACCAGGAAATCGCTCTGGCTGGCGAGCTGGATGGTTCACCACGCCAATCACATTCGTCCCAATGTCGATGGGGTGAAGGTTGGCGGCCACCAGGCCAGCTCCGCCTCCATGGCTGCCCTTCTGACCACGCTCTATTTCGGCGTCCTCAAGCCGGAAGACCGGGTTGCGGTCAAGCCGCATGCCGCGCCGGTCTTTCACGCCATCCAGTACCTGATGGGCCGGCAGTCGCAGCAAAAGCTCGTGGATTTCCGCGCCTTCGGTGGCGCGCAGTCCTATCCCTCGCGCACCAAGGATACGGACGACGTCGATTTCTCCACCGGCTCGGTGGGGCTCGGCGTCGCTTTCACGGCCTTTGCCTCGATGATCCAGGACTATGTCCGCGCCAAGGACTGGTCCGGCAAGGACCGGCGCGAGGGCCGCATGATCGCCTTGGCCGGCGATGCCGAGCTCGACGAGGGCAATATCTACGAATGCCTGCTCGAAGGCTGGAAGCATGGCCTCAGGAATTGCTGGTGGGTCATCGACTACAATCGGCAGAGCCTCGACGGCGTCGTCCGCGAAGGGCTCTATGACCGCATAGAGGCGATCTTCAAGGCATTCGGCTGGAAGGTCGTCACCCTCAAATATGGGGCCCTGCAGCGCGCTGCCTTTGCCGAGCCGGGCGGCGACCGGCTCAAGGCCTGGATCGACGCCTGCCCCAATGATCTTTATTCCGCGCTGATGTTCCGCGGCGGCGCGGCCTGGCGCGAGCGCCTCACCGACGCAATCGGCGACCAGGGTGCCGTCTCGGCCCTGCTCTCGCGCCGCAGCGACGAGGACCTGGCCACGCTCATGGCCAATCTGGGCGGCCATTGCGTCGAAAGCCTGCTCGACCAGTTCGAGGCCGCCGACAGCGAACAGCCCACCGTCTTCATCAACTACACCGTCAAGGGCTGGGGGACGCCGCTCGCCGGCCACAAGGACAACCATGCCGGGCAGATGACCTCGGCCCAGATCGAGCAGTTGCGTCAGTCCCACAGCATTCGACACGGGCATGAATGGGACCTGTTCGAAGGGCTCGACCGGGCCGAGGCGCTGGCCGATTTCGTCAGGAACGTCCCCTTCAACACCACCCTGCCCCGCCGGCACAAGGCTCCAGCGGTGCCGACAATCGGCCCGCAATTCGTCGGCACCGGCGCCACCTCCACCCAGGCCGCCTTCGGCCGCATTCTCGATGCCATCGCCAAATCGGATAGCGAAATGGCCCGCCGCATCGTCACCACCTCTCCGGACGTCACCGTCTCGACGGGCCTCGGCGCCTGGGTCAACCGCCGCAATCTCTTTGCCTCTCGGGAGATGGCCGACCTGTTCCAGAAGGAGGCCATTCCCTCCACCCAGAAATGGCGCTTTACGCCCGAGGGCCAGCATATGGAGCTGGGCATTGCCGAGATGAACCTGATGCTGATGCTGGGGGCCGCCGGCCTCTCGCATTCGCTGTTCGGCGAACGCCTCCTGCCCATCGGCACGCTCTACGACCCCTTCATCGCCCGCGGCCTCGATGCCCTCAACTATGCCTGCTACCAGGATGCGCGGTTCCTCCTGGTCGGCACGCCGTCCGGCGTGTCGCTGGCGGGCGAAGGCGGCGCGCACCAGTCCATCGCCTCGCCGCTGATCGGCATGGCCCAGGATGGCCTCGCCAGTTTCGAGCCGGCCTTTGCCGACGAACTCGCCATCATCATCGACTGGGCCTTCGACTATATGCAGCGCAGTGGCGATGCGCGGCCCGACCTCGCTGATTGGCCGCGCGACGTCACGGGTGGCTCGGTTTATCTCCGCCTTTCCACGCGAACCATCGAACAGGTGCCGCGTGAGGCTAGCAGTCTGCTAGCAAATTCGATCATTCGCGGGGCCTATTGGCTGAAGCCTCCGACGCCGGAATGCGAGGTCGTGATCGCCTATCAGGGCGTTCTGGCCAGCGAAGCCATCGAGGCCGCAGCCCGCATCGGTGGCGATCGGCGCAACGTTGCCGTGCTCGCCGTGACCTCGGCCGACCGGCTCAATGCGGGCTGGCAGGCCTCGCAGCGCGCCCGTCTCCATGATGACCAAACCACTGTCAGTCATATAGAAAATCTGCTTTCCGAGATTCCGCACCGGGCCGGCATCGTCACCGCCATCGATGCGCATCCGGCCACTCTGGGCTGGCTCGGCAGCGTGCTCGGGCACCGCACGATTGCCTTGGGCGTCGAGCATTTCGGCCAGACCGGCACGGTCCCGGACCTCTACCGGCATTTCGGCCTCGACGCCGAAACCATCGTCACCGCCGCCAGCCGGCTGACCTCCAGGAGGTCCAAAATGAACGGGTTTTGAACAGGCTCGCGCAGACTTGCATCGTCCGTCTGAATTTGTCAGACATATGTCATATGGCAGATTTGTTAAGGGAACGATCTGCCTCGGCGCCGCCCAGATGGGCGCCGCTTTCGCCAATGCCGGACCCGAGGGAAATGGGCCCGGCGTGTCAGGGAACGTCAAACCGCTCTAGCAAGGAGGGAGCTCATGAAATTCATGCCCAAACTGGTTGGTGCATTGGCAGTCGCGACAGCGCTGACCATGCCCACCTTTGCCCAGACCACCGTGGTGGCGCCGGGCCAGTCCACCACCGGCACCTATATGGACTACATGAAGACGGTCTATGACCGCGCGACATTTGCCGAACTGCTGCAGGTGCCGATCGCGACCTTCGACAAGGAGTTCGAGCTGACGCCGATGGCGGCGGAAAGCTGGAGCCAGTCCGAAGACGGCCTCACCTGGACCTTCAAGCTGCGCGAGGACCT
>CAMLKN010000187.1 GCA_946480655.1 uncultured Devosia sp.
AAAGCGTCTCGACCGGCATGATCTATCGCGGCGCCGTGCCCTTCGTGATCCTGCAACTGATCGCCATCGTCGTGCTCTTCGCCTTCCCCCAGCTCATCACCTGGCTCCCGGGACTGCTCTACCAATAGGCCAAGGGTCGATCGCGAACGCGCAAAAGGGGCCGGATGGACTATCCATCCGGCCCTTCCTCCTGGGCAAAGCTCGGCGTGGGGTCAGTCCTCGTCGGGGCCGATCAGGCCGTGATCGATGACATAGCGGGTGAGGCCCGCCGTGGTGGCAATGCCGAGCTTTTTCTTGATGTGCTTGCGGTGGGTTTCGACCGTCCGCACCGAGATGTCGAGGCTGGCGGCAATGTCCTTGTTGGACTGGCCGCGGGCCAGCAGCAGCAGCACGGCCTGCTCGCGCGTCGAGAGCGGCATATTGGCCGCCGGCCTGGCGCTCTTATTGAGGATGGCCTGGGCCACGCCGGACGAGAAATAGGTGCCGCCCGAGGCAACCGTCTCGATGGCGGCAATGATCTCGCTCGTCGACACATCCTTGAGGATATAGCCGGAGGCCCCGTACATGACGGCGGTCGAAATGTATTCGCGGCTGTCATGCATGGAGAGCATCAGGAGCCGCGTGCGCGGCAGGCGCTCGCGGAAGAGCTCGATGGCGTCCAGCCCGCTGAGGTCAGGCATGTTGATGTCGAGCATGACCACTTCGGCCCCATCAGATTCGGCGAGGGCCAGGGCCGCTCTTGCCGAGCCGACCGCGCCGACGACGCGGATGTGATCATAGGTCTCGATCACCGAGCGGATGCCCTCGAGCACCAGGGGATGGTCGTCGCAAATGATGACGCGGATGGGGGTGGACGACGTCATGCCGGTACCGGTTCGACTTTGTTGGTGAGGTAGATGGACTTGGGCAAGCGGGCCCGCAAGGTGGTGCCCCGGGGCGAGGTGCGGACATCGAGCGAGCCGCCGAAATGCTCCATGCGTTCCTGCATGTTGCGCAGGCCCAGGCCGCCGGACCGTCCCTTGCCATCGCGATCGGCAAAGCCGCGGCCATTGTCCTCGATCAGCAATTGCGCGCCGCCGCCACTGCTGGTGAGCACGATCCGCACCTCGCTGGCCTGGGCATGCCGCTCGATATTGGTCAGGGCCTCCTGCGCCACGCGGTAGAGCGCCGTGCGCGCCTCGGGCAGGAGCACGTTCTTGAAGGCGACGGTCTTGAGGTCGACCACAATGCCGGTGCGTTCGGAAAAGCTGCTGGTCAGGGCTTCGAGCGCGGCCGAGAGGCCCAGATCGTCGAGCAGGCCCGGGCGCAGGTCATGGGAGATGCGCCGCACTTCCTTGATGGCATTGTTGAGGCCATTGGCCCCGCGCTGGATGATTGCGGCCGTGTCATCCGCCCCCGACCGGACTTTGGCAAGGGCGAGATCGAGCATGTAGCGGGCCGCCACCATGGACTGGGAAATGCCGTCATGCAGTTCGCGCGCAATGCGTGCCCGCTCTTCCTCCTGGGTGTCGATGACGCGCTGGGTGAGTTCCTTGAGGCGGCTGTCGGCCAGCCGGCGCTCGTGCATGGTGATCATGAAGCTGGCGAGGAAGACCGCGATGACGCTGGGAATGGTGATGGCGGCGACGATAAGGAAGGTGGTGTTGATATGGGAAATCAGGTCCGCCTCCGCTGCCGCGGTCAGGGCATAGACATCGTCGAGATAGACGCCGGTGCCCAGCATCCAGCCCCACTTTTCGAGGCCGACGGCGAAGGAAAGCTTGTCGGCCACCGTGCCGGTCGAGGGCTTTTCCCACTTGTACTGATGCAGACCGCCCCCCTCCTTGGCGCGCTCGATCAGGTTGTAGATGACGCGATTGCCGTCGGGGTCGGTCAGGTCCATCCAGTTCTCGCCGCGCCGGAACGGCTGGCGCGGATGGACGATATTCACGCCGTCATAGTCATAGGCGAAGAAATAGCCGTCCGGTCCGTAGTCGAGGCTGGAAAGGATGGCCTGCACCTGGCGCTTGGCGCCCTCGTCGTCGGGGCCCGCGGCTTCATAGATTTCGGAAATGGCCGAAATGGCCATGTTGGTGAGGTTAAGAAGCTCGTTCTCCTTGGCCTTGAGCAGGCTCCGCTCGAAGGTGGCCAGGCTCGCGCGCGACAGTTCGGTCGATTGATGCGTCACGAGCGCGGTTATCGCCAGGATCGCGACCAGAAGCGGCACGACGGCAAGGGCGAGGATCTTCTGTCTCAAATTCATGGGCGCCAGCCTCCATCGGGGCTGGACAATAGCACGAATTGCCGGCGCGCCCTGCGTAGTAGTGGGTAGTGGCCACAGCGAAACCTGCCGGCACGAGGCATGCCCACTGGACAGGTCCGTCCACTGCGCTATCTCTAAGGCGCGTGCATGGCTGGGAAAACGCCGGTCCGGCGTCCGGCATGCCCAATCAATATGCGGCCAAGGTGTCGCGCAAAATCTGTCTGGGAGGACAATCCATGAAGAGACGCGAATTCTTCAAGCAGGCTTCGGTTGCCACCATCGGCGCGGCTGCCGCAGCCACGACGCTGGCCACCCCGGCGATCGCCCAGGGCAATATCACCTGGCGCATGGTCACCACCTGGCCCAAGAATTTCCCCGGCCTGGGCGTTGGCGCCCAGAAGCTGGCCGATCGCATCACCAAGGCTTCGGGCGGCCGTTTGACGGTGCAGGTCTTTGCCGCCGGTGAAATGGTGCCCGGCCTGCAGGCGCTGGATGCCGTGATCGACGGCTCTGCCGAAATGAGCCATGGCGCCGCCTATTACTGGCAGAACAAGAGCCAGGGCCTCAGCTTCTTCACCGGCGTGCCGTTCGGCATGACCAATCGCGAGCTCGGCGCCTGGGTGCGCTATCTCGGCGGCCAGGAAATCTGGGACAAGATCTACGACCAGTTCGGCCTGCAGGGATTCCTGTCGGGCGATACCGGCACGCAGGCTGGCGGCTGGTTCAAGAATGAACTGACCGGCGTGGCCGATGTGCAGGGCCTGCGCTTCCGTACGCCAGGCCTTGGTGGCCAGGTCTGGGCCAAGCTCGGCGCTTCGGTGACCAATCTGGCCGCCGGCGAAATCTTCGCCGCGCTGCAGTCGGGCACGCTGGACGCCGCCGAATTCGTCGGCCCCTATAACGATCTGGCGCTGGGCTTCCACCAGGTGGCCAAGAACTACTATTTCCCCAGCTTCGTCGAGCCGGGTCTCGCCACCGAGGTCGTGGTCGACAAGGCCAAGCTCGCCGAGCTGCCCGAAGACCTGCAGGAAATCGTCCGCATTGCCGCCCAGGCCTCGTATGACGATGTGTCCTCGGACATGTATGCCAACGATCCGCGCGCCCTGGCTGCACTGGTCAACGAGCATGGCGTCAATGTCCGCCAGTTCCCCGAGGAAATCATTGAAGCCGGCGCCAAGGCGTCGATGGAACTGATCGGGGAAATCCGCGAAAGCGGCGATGCGCTGACCAAGGAAGTGGCCGAGAGCTTCATCTCTGCCTTCAACCTGCTGCGCACCCGCACCGAAGGCACGGACATGCCCTTCCTCGTGGCCCGCGAAAAGTACATCAAGTACGAATAGTCGCGCCCGCTTCGGCCGCAATTCCGAACCCCGCCGCTCCTGCGGCGGGGTTTTTCTTTGCTCGAGGCGGCCTTCGGTCGGACCAGGGAGCCATCCCCCGTTCAATTCTCAATTGACAAATGAATTTGTCTATTTGAGAGTGACGGCGAGGAGATCCCATGTCTGACCGTCGCCCCGCAGCGCCCGGCCGAGCCGGCCTGATCGATGATCCTGAGCGCGCCCTCTTGGCACTCTCGCCCATCCGGCGACGTCTGCTGGAGGCGCTGCGCGAGCCCGGATCGGCCGCCAGCCTCGCCAAAAGGCTCGACCTGCCGCGCCAGCAACTGGGCTACCACCTGCGGGCGCTGGAGGCGGCGGGGCTGGTGCATCTCGTGGCGGAAAACAAGCGGCGCGGCTTTGTCGAACGCGTGCTGGTGGCCGCCGCCGATGCCTTCGTCTTCGATCCTGCCCTGCTGGGCGGCGCACGGGCGGAGGCGCAGGACCGGCATGCGGCCCAGCATCTGGTGGCCGCGGCCGGCACGGTGGTGCGGGAGGTGACGCGCATGCGCGGCGCGGCCGAAGCAGCGGGGCAGCGGCTCCTTACCGTCACTATCGAGGCCGATGTCGGGTTCGAGCAACCGCAGGATTTCGAGGATTTTTCGAAGGCACTGGGCGAGGCGATTGCGGCCGTGGCGGCGCGCTATCGGCCCGGTCCCGGCAAGCGGGCCTATCATCTGATGCTGGGCGCGCATCCGGCCGTGGCCGGCACCAAGAGCAAACCGATCAACTGAGGAGCATCCGCATGAGCGAGACATCCGATCCAAGGCAAGTCGTCGTCGACATCACCATTGCCGCGCCCATCGAGAGCGTCTGGGAGGCACTGCGGGATCCGAAACTGATCGAAACCTGGTTCGGCTGGGATGCGCCGAGCCTTGGCGAAGAGATCAAGTTCATTTTCCTCGACCATGCCACGCCCGATGTCGACAAGCGCATTGTGCAGTTCGGCGAATGGGAAGGATCGAGCGACGCCATCGAACTCAGCGAGACTGATGGCGGGACGCGTTTGAGGCTGATGCGATCGGGCGGCGCTCCGCTCGATTGGGAGGGTGTCTACGAGGATATCCGCGAAGGCTGGGTCAACTTCTTCCAGCAATTGCGGCTGGCGCTGGAGCTGCATCCGGGGGAAGGCCGGCGAACCATCTATCTCTCGGGCGCGGCACAGCCGGGCGTGGGCGAGCCGAGCGCAGCCCTGGGCCTGGGCGATGTGTCCGGCTACAAGCCGGGCCGGCCCTACGCCACATCGCTGGCTCCGGGGCTCAGTGTACGCGGGCTGGTCTGGTACCGGACGCATTTCCAGACGGCGCTGCTGGTGGAGCAGTTCGGCAATGGGCTGATCGTGGTCAGCGACATGGGCACTTCGCCCAAGCGCCCGCATGGCGGCGGATCGGTGCTGATCACCACCTATGGCCTCTCGGACGAGCAGTTTGCGGCGCTGGAGGCGCAGTGGAAGAGCTGGTGGGACGAGCGCTATGGGATGGCGGAG
>CAMLKN010000188.1 GCA_946480655.1 uncultured Devosia sp.
TTCCGGGCGATGCGGGCGCGGATATGCTCGACATCGGCCTTCGGCGTCGCGGCAAACAGGGTCTTGGTATAGTCGTGCTGCGGATCGGCAAAGACCGCATCGCGGCTGCCATGTTCGACCACGTCGCCGAAATACATGACCATGACTTCATCGGCGATATAGCGCACGACCGACAAGTCGTGGCTGATGAAGACATAGGTGAGGTTGAACTCGTCCTGCAGGTCCTTGAGCAGGTTGAGGATCTGCGCCTGGACCGACAGGTCGAGCGCCGAAACCGGCTCGTCGAGGACGAGGAAGCTCGGATTGAGCATCAGCGCCCGGGCAATGGCGATGCGCTGGCGCTGGCCGCCCGAGAACATGTGCGGGTAGCGGTTGAAATGCTCGGGGCCAAGGCCGACCTTGACCAGCATATCCATGGCCCGCTGGCGCCGCTCGGCCGCCGGCATGTCGGTATTGAGCAGCAGCGGCTCGGCCAGGACGTCGCCAATCTTCTGGCGCGGATTGAGCGAGCCATAGGGGTTCTGGAAGACGATCTGCACCTTCTGGCGCATTTCCCGGGTCACATGGGCTGCACTGGCCGGCTGGCCATCGATGAGAATTTCCCCGGAGGTGGGCTGGTCGATCAGGGTGATCATGCGGGCCAGGGTGGACTTGCCACAGCCGCTTTCGCCCACAACGGCCAGGGTCCTGCCCTTCTCGAGGGTGAAGTTGACACCCTTGACCGCATGGACGGTCTTGGCGGGCCTGAGGAACCCGCCGGAAGTGATATAGTCACGCTTGAGGTCGCGCACTTCGAGGACGGGCGTGGTCATCGGCGCACTCCCGGGGCCGCTTCAAACATCATGTCCGACACGGTGGGCAGGCGGTCGCCCACGGCATTTTCGGGCAGGGCCGAAAGCAGGGCGCGGGTGTAGTTCGATTGCGGGTTCTCGAAGAGCGAGAGCACGTCGGCCTCTTCCATCTTGTGGCCCTTGTACTGGACGATCACCCGGTCAGCGGTCTCGGCGACCACGCCCATGTCGTGGGTAATCATGATCAGCGCCATGCCGGTTTCGGCCTGGAGCTTCACGAGGAGATCGAGGATCTGCTTCTGGATAGTGACGTCGAGGGCCGTGGTCGGCTCGTCGGCGATCAGGAGCTTGGGATGGCAGGCGAGCGCAATGGCGATCATGACGCGCTGGCACTGTCCGCCGCTCATCTGATGCGGGAAGGCACCAAGCCGCTCGGCGCCGTCGCGAATGCCCACGAGACGCAGCAGTTCCACGGCGCGGTCACGCGCTGCCCTGCCCCGCAATCCCATATGCCGGGCCAGCACTTCCTCGATCTGGAAGCCAATGGTGAAGCAGGGATTGAGGCTGGCAATGGGCTCCTGGAAGATCATGGCAATGTCCTTGCCGATGATCTTGCGCTTCTCCGCCGGGCTCATGGACAAAAGGTCTCGTCCCTCGAAGGTCATGACATCGGCCGTGACAGTGGCGGTGGAAGGCAGGAGGCCCATGGTGGCCAGCATGGCCACCGACTTGCCTGACCCGGATTCCCCGACAATGGCCAGCACTTCGCGGGCGTCGACAGAGATGTCGATGCCGTCGACGGCCTTGAACAGGCCAATCGAGGTATCGAAGGCGACGGTGAGATTCTTGATCTCAAGAAGGGGCATGATTTAGCTCCGCTTGAGTTTGGGATCGAGCGCGTCGCGCAGCCCGTCGCCGATGAGATTGATGGCCAGGACCGTGATGAGAATGGCCAAGCCCGGGAAGGTTACGACCCACCAGGCGCGCAGGATGAACTGACGCGCCTCGGCCAGCATGGTACCCCATTCGGGCGTTGGCGGCTGGGCGCCCAGACCGAGGAAGCCCAGGGCCGCGGCGTCGAGAATGGCGCTCGAAAAGCTCAGCGTGGCCTGGACGATCAGCGGTGCCAGGCAATTGGGCAGGATCGTATAGAACATCAGGCGCAAGTGACCGGCGCCGGCCACACGGGCCGAGGTCACGTAGTCCTTGCCCAGCTCGCCAAGCACGGCCGAGCGGGTGAGACGCACGAAATGCGGCTGCAGGACCAGCGCGATGGCGATCATCATGTTGAGAAGCCCCGGCCCCAGGATGGCAACCATGACCAGGGCCAGGAGCAGCGAGGGGAAGGCCAGGATGAGGTCCATGATGCGCATCAGCACCGTATCCACCCACCCGCGGGCATAGCCGGCCACAAGGCCGATGACGATGCCGGATACCAGGGCAATGAAGACCACGACCGTGCCGATCAGCAGCGAGTAGCGGGCGCCATGGATGAGACGGGACAGGATATCGCGCCCCACCGCATCGGTGCCGAGCAGGAAGGTCGCCTTTCCCCCTTCCGTCCATGACGGCGGCACCAGCAGCGCGTCACGATATTGCTGGATGGGCGAGTGCGGGGCAATCCAGTCGGCGAACACCGCCGTCAGCACCAGCAGGATGAAGACAACGAGGCCGATGACGGCGCCGCGATTGACCGAGAAATAGTACCAGAACTCGCGCAGCTGGTGGGCGAGGCCCATGCGCGGAGCCGGATCGGCAGCAGAAACGGTATTGGTCATGCCGCCCTCCTAGTTGTGGCGGATGCGGGGATTGATGAGCCCATAGAGCACATCGACGATGAGATTGACCGCCATGACGATCAGCGCGATCAGCAGAAGACCGGCCTGCACCACCGGATAGTCGCGGCGGGAGATGGCGTCGACCATCCACTTGCCGATACCGGGCCAGGAGAAGATGGTCTCGGTGAGAATGGCGCCGGCCATCATCACACCGACCTGGAGGCCGATGGTGGTGACTACCGGGATCAGTGCATTGCGCAGGGCGTGCTGGCCGATCACCTGTCGCGGCGACAGGCCCTTGGCCCGTGCGGTACGCACATAATCGTCACCCAGCACTTCGAGCATGGCCGAGCGGGTCTGGCGGGCGATGACGGCGAGGGGGATGGTCCCCAGCGTGATCGTGGGCAGGATCAGGTGCCGCAGCGCCGAGACGAAGGCGCCATCCTGCCCCGACAGCAGGGAATCGATGGTCATGAAGCCGGTGACGGCGGGGAAGAAATAGAGCAGGTCGATGCGGCCCGAGACCGGCGTCCAGCCCAGGATGCCGGAAAAGAAGATGATGAGCAGCAGGCCGAGCCAGAAGATGGGCATGGAATAGCCCACAAGGGCGGTGCCCATCAGCGTCTGGTCATACCAGGAGCCGCGCTTGACCGCGGCGATGACGCCGGCGGGAATGCCGATGACGACAGCGAAGATGGTGGCGCAGAAGGCCAGTTCCACCGTGGCGGGGAACAGGGTGAGGAAGTCGCGGATTACCGGGCGCTTGGTGGAAATGGAGGTGCCGAAGTCACCCTGGAAGATGCCGGCAAGATAGTTCCAGTATTGAACCCAGATGGGCTGGTCGTAGCCGAATTGGGTCAGGAGCTGCTGATAGCGTTCGGGCGAAACGCCGCGCTCACCAGCGATCAGGAGGACGGGGTCGCCCGGCAGGACGCGGACGAAAGCGAAGGCCACGATCGTGATGCCGATAAAGGTCGGCACGATCAGCAGCAGGCGATTGAGGATGAAACGGATCATGTCTTTTCAAGGGATGCCGGGGGCAGCTGGGCCGCCCCCGGTCTTAGTCCCGATTACTCGGCGATATCGACGCCATCAAAGGCGTGGGTACCCTTGGGGTCCATGACGTAGCCGGTGACCTTGTTGCTCATCGGCATGAAGACCAGCGAGTGGGCAATGGTCGCCCAGGGGGCTTCGGCCTTGAACACTTCCTGGGCCTTTTCATAGAGCGCGGTGCGCTCGGCCTGGTCGGAAATGGTCTTGGCCTCCTGGATCAGGGCGTCGAACTCCTCGTTGCACCACTGGGCGCGGTTGGCGGCGCCGACAGCGTCGCAACCGAGCAGCACGGCCAGGAAGTTGTCCGGGTCGCCATTGTCGCCGGTCCAGCCCAGCAGCACCGCACCATCGCGATCGACAGCCGAGGACTGCTCGAGATATTCGGCCCATTCCATCGAGACGATCTCGGCGGTGACGCCGACTTCGGCAAAGTCAGCCTGGATGAGCTCGGCCATGCGGCGGGCATCGGGGTTGTACGGGCGCGAAACGGGCATGGCCCAGATCTTCATCGAGAGGTTCTCGACGCCGGCTTCGGCCAGCATGGCCTTGGCCGCTTCCGGATCGTACGGATCGTCCTGGATCGCGTCGTTATACGACCACATGGTGGGCGGGATCGGGTTCTTGGCGATCTCGGCATTGCCGGCGAAGACCGCCTCGATGATGGCGGCCTTGTCGATCGCCATGTTGAGGGCCTTGCGGACCATCGGGTTGTCGAACGGCGCCTGCTGGGTGTTGTAGGCGAGGTAGCCGACGTTGAGGCCTTCCTGTTCCATCATGGTCAGGTTCGGGTCGGCCTTGATGACTTCCAGGTCAGCCGGGTTGGGATAGGGCATGACATGGCATTCGCCGGCCTGGAGCTTCTGCAGGCGGACGGCCGGGTCGGTGGTGATGGCGAAGACCAGGTCGTCGATCGGCTGCACGCCGCCCCAGTAGTCGTCGAAGCTGGCATAGCGGATCGCCGCGTCCTGCTGATAGTTCACGAACTGGAAGGGGCCGGTGCCGATCGGCTGCTGGTTCAGCATGTCCATGGTGCCGGCAGCTTCGAGCTGGGCAGCGTATTCGGCCGACAGGATCGAGGCGAAGTCCATGGCGAGGTTGGCGATGAACGGGGCTTCGGGGCGGGTCAGGGTGAACTTGACCGTATAGTCATCGACCTTCTCGATCGACGAGATCAGCTCGCCCATCGACATGGAGTTGAAATATTCCCAGGTGATGCCGGTGGAATAGGCATGCCACGGGTGATCGGCCTTCCACTGACGTTCAAACGAGAACAGCACGTCGTCGGCGTTGAAGTCGCGGGTGGGAGTGAAATATTCGGTGGTGTGGAACTTGACGCCCTGGCGCAGCTTGAAGGTATAGGTCAGGCCGTCTTCGGAGACCTCGTAGCTCTCGGCCAGGCCGGGCTCGGTGGTCGAGGCGCCCTTGGTGAACTGCACCAGGCGGTTGTAGATGGGACGGCTGGACGC
>CAMLKN010000189.1 GCA_946480655.1 uncultured Devosia sp.
TGCTCGCGCAGGCTTTTGGCAAAGGCCGACAGGTCGGCAATGGTCAGGGACAGGATCTGTCTCGACATGGATCATCCTCGATGAGTGCCCATGGCCGCCCGGAAGCGGTGTCGATGGTCGCCGGCTTGCGACGGGCACCAGTGAGGGTGCATGTCGTGAACTTCGAGAACTGGCAGGTTTAGCTTCCCTGGCGGGACGGCGACGCCTCGGTGAACTGCAGACCGTGACGCTGAAATACAGCGACGGTGAAAAGTTCACAAGTCCCCCAGCTTCCCTTTGACACGGCCCGCGACCCTGCTATGACGCGCATCCAGGGCCTATAGCTCAATGGTTAGAGCCGACCGCTCATAACGGTCTGGTTCCAGGTTCGAGTCCTGGTGGGCCCACCACTTGCTTTTCCGCTCACCATCCGCCTTTCCACTGCTCCGCGCGCCCGCTATCTTGTGCGCTTGCCGCCCAATTTTCGGAGAGCGCCCATGCGGGATGGGGATATCATCCATGGTTTGGTCCGGGGGCTCTCGGTGATCGAGTGCTTCGATGAAGAACATGCGCGTATGTCCATTACCGATGTGGCGCAACGCACCGGGCTCGAGCGCGCCACGGCGCGAAGATGTCTGCTGACACTGGCCCATCTCGGCTACGCCACCTATGACGGTAAATTCTTCGAACTGACGCCCCGCGTCCTCAATCTGGGGCATTCCTACCTCGCCGGCACGCCGCTGCCACGCCTCATCCAGCCGTTTCTGGAGGAGCTGTCACGCGCCACCAGCGAAAGCACGTCCGCGGCCGTGCTGGACGGCACCGACATCCTTTACGTAGCCCGCGCATCCAACCGCCGCGTCATGTCGATCAACCTGGCCCCCGGCGCGCGCCTGCCGGCCTATTGCACCTCCATGGGCCGAACCCTGCTGGCCGCCCTGCCCCGCGACGAGGCCCAGGCGATTCTCGACCGCTCCGAGATGATTGCCTATACCGAGCGCACCAAAGCTGACATGGCCTCCATTACCACCGAACTGGCCGTAGTCGCGGCCCAGGGCTTTGCAGTCATCGACCAGGAACTTGAACTCGGGCTCTGCTCAATTGCCGTGCCGCTGCACAATGCCGCCGGCCAGGTGGTTGCCGCCATCAATATCGGCGCCCAGACGGCCCGCGCCCCGACTTCGCGCATGATTGCTCACTTCCTGCCCCTCATGCGCAAGGTCCAGGCCGAGGTGCGTCCGCTCCTGCGCTGAATGTCAGGAAACTGTCGCAGCAGGCCGGTAGCCTGCCGCGCGATAGGAGGCAGGACTCGCCATTCGAGCGCTCACCATTCTGTCACATTGGCGCCGCCGGCGATTGTCGTGAGTGTCAAAACGTAGCGTCACACGCGCACTTGTTCGGCATTTATCCGTTGTTTTTCAACACACTGGCCTGTCACAAACCAGTCATGCAACTGCAATAAAACCGTTGCGAGGCGCTCCTATGGTCTGCCGCGTCTGAGGGCAGCCGCTACCAACTGGCTAGCCAATCGCAAATGAATTCCGGAAGGGACATTCCATGAAGACCGCACTCTACGCCAGTGCCGCCGTTATCGCTCTCGCAGCCTTCGGCACCACCTCCGCCTTCGCCCAGTCGCGCGACACCATCCAGATTGCCGGCTCCTCGACCGTGCTGCCCTTCGCCTCGATCGTTGCCGAGGAATTCGGCGCCGTCTTCCCCGAATTCAACACCCCCGTCGTCGGTTCGGGCGGTTCGTCGGGTGGCCTGCGCCAGTTCTGTGAAGGCGTTGGCGAAAACACCATCGACATCGCCAATTCCTCGCGCCGCATCCGCGCCTCGGAAATCGAAGCCTGTAACGCTGCCGGCGTGAACGACATCCGCGAAATCCAGATCGGCTTCGACGGCATCGTCTTCGCCACCTCGGCCGACAAGGCCGACTTCGCCCTCGAGCCGATCCACGTCTACAAGGCTATTGCCGCCCAGGTTCCCGTCGACGGCGCCATGGTCGACAATCCCTACACCACCTGGGACCAGGTCGACCCGTCCCTTCCGGCCCAGCCGATTGCCCTAGCCATCCCGGCCTCAAACCACGGCACCCGCGAAGTGTTCCAGGAGAAGGTCGTCTCCGCTGGCTGTGAAGAAGCCGGTCTGCCCGAGATGAGCGAAGAGGATATGGAAGCCGCTTGCACCACCTTCCGTCAGGACGTGGTTGTCGAGATCGCCGGTGACTACACCGAAACCCTGGCTCGTCTCTCGTCCAACCCGGACACGGTCGGCGTGTTTGGCCTCTCCTTCTATGACCAGAACCGCGACACCCTCAAGGTTGCCACGGTCGGCGGCGTGACCCCGTCGCTCGAAACCGTTGCTGCCGGTGAGTACCCCGTCAGCCGTCCGCTCTTCTTCTACGTCAAGGGCGAGCACATCGGCACCATCCCGGGCCTGGTCGAATACGTTCAGTTCTTCATGTCCGACGCCATGACCGGCGCTGGCGGCACCCTGGAAGGCGCTGGCCTCATCCCGCAGCCGGCCGAAAAGACCGCTGAAATCCTGGCCGCCTTCGACGAAGGCAAGGCCCTGACCGTCTCCGACGTGCAGTAATCGAACCAAGCGGGAGGCGCCATCGGGCGCCTCCCGAACCCGCTGCGTCTCCGAGGAGCCATGATGGACACCTGGATAGTACTCGTCGTGTTGCTCATCCTGGTGGGCCTCGCTTACCAGTTCGGCTGGTCCCGGGCCCGCGGCCTGGTCCCCGCCAATGGAGTCAATGTTCACTCCCGTCCGGCCTATCATGGGGCCTATGTAGCGCTCTGGGCCTTCATTCCGGCGGCGGTCATCCTAGGTGCCTGGGCCTGGCTGGGCCCGCAGCTGACCCGCTCTTACGCCGTTTCTCAAATTCCCGTCGACATTCTGACCGGGCTCGATCAGGCAGCCCTCAACAGTGCCGTCGCCCGCCTCTTCTCCATCGCGTCCGGATATGGCGTGACCGGTGAGCTTGCCCCCTATGAACAAGCTGCGGGCGAAGCCCTGCGCTCCTTCCAGTTCCTCACGACCATCCTGGTCATCGGCGCTGCCCTAGTTGTTGGCGGCCTCGCCCTGGTCTTCGGCCTGCGTCAGGTCAAGGCGCGCCTGCGCGCCCGTAACGCCGTCGAGCGTGTTGTCAGTCTCGTGCTGATGGCTTGCTCGGGCGTTGCCATCCTGACCACCTTCGGCATCGTCGCCTCGCTGCTGACCGAGGCCTTGCGCTTCTTCTCCTTCATCCACCCGATCGATTTCTTCTTCGGCACCGTCTGGAACCCGGCCTTCTCCACCACGGGCAATTCCGGCAACTATGGCGAGTTCGGGCTTCTGCCCCTGCTCTCCGGGACACTGATGATCACGGCCATCGCCATGCTCGTGGCTGTTCCCGTCGGGCTGATGGCCGCCATCTATCTCAGCCAATACGCCCATCGCCGCTTCCGGGCCATTGCCAAGCCGATCATCGAAATCCTCGCCGGTATTCCCACGATCGTTTTCGGCTTCTTCGCCGTCGTTGCGGTGGGTCCGTTCCTCCGCGATGCCGGCGCCATGATCGGCCTCGACATCCGCGCCACCAGCGCCCTGACCGCCGGCGTGGTCATGGGCATCATGATCATCCCCTTCGTGTCCTCGCTTAGCGACGACATTCTCAACCAGGTACCGCGCAGCCTGCGCGATGGTGCCTATGGCCTGGGTGCCACCCAGTCCGAGACGATCCGCAACGTCCTTCTCCCCGCTGCCCTGCCCGGCATCGTGGGTGCCTTCCTGCTCGCCGTGAGTCGCGCCATCGGCGAAACCATGATTGTGGTGCTGGCGGCCGGCAATTCGCCCGTCCTGCGCGGCAACCCCTTCGAGCCGGTCGCGACGATCACGGTCTCCATCGTCAACCAGTTGACGGGTGACGCCGACTTTGCCGGCCCCCAATCGCTGGTCAGCTTCGCACTCGGCTTGACGCTCTTCGGCATTACCCTGTGCCTCAACATCTTCGCCCTCTACATCGTCCGCCGCTTCCGGGAGCAGTACGAATGACCTCCGAACCTCTGGCCTCTGCCGCCCCGGCAACCATCGAGCGGACCCAGCTCATTCGCCGTGGCCTGCGTCGCCGCCATGCCTCCGAGGCTATCTTCCGCGGTCTGGGTCTCCTGGCCGTGGCCTTGGCCCTCGGTTTCGTGGCGCTGCTTTTCATCGACGTGATCCGCAAGGGTACACCCGCCTTCATCCAGACCAGCATGACCCTGAGCGTCACCTTCGACCCCGAAGTGATTGACGCAGGTCCAGCTCCGGCCCAGGCCGACTTCCCCTCTGAAGCGGCTTTCCGCGAGGCCGATCTGAAGTGGCAGCGCGAGCTGGCAATGCTCAACTGGAACAAGATCGTCGAAGCAGCGCTGCGCCCGCACGTGCCCGCAGGAGTCGACATCGACAGCCGCGACCTGCTGGCTATCCCGGAAACCGACGCGCGCCATGTCCTGCGCGCGGCTTATGTCAGCAATCCCGCCCTGCTCGGCCAGACCGTGGAGATCGACGTGCTGGCCTCGGCTAATGTGGCCAACTGGGTCAGGGGAACGATCGATCGCACTCTTCCGGACAGCCAGCAGCAGCTTTCTGCGGAAGCGCGCGCCGTTGTTGACGACATGGTCGCCAAGGGCACGATGCACAGTGGTTTTGCCTGGTCCATCTTCACCAATGTCGACAGCCGCGCAGCTCCAGCCTCTGCTGGCCTCCTGGGGGCATTCGTCGGCACCTTGTGGATGATGCTCATCGTCGTGGTCCTGGCCGTTCCCATCGGCGTCGGCGCTGCCATCTACCTCGAAGAATTCGCGCCCAAATCGCGGCTTACCGACATTATCGAGGTCAACATCAACAACCTCGCCGCCGTGCCCTCGATCGTCTTCGGCCTCCTCGGCGCCGCCGTCTTCATCAATTGGTTCCACCTGCCCATTTCGGCGCCCATCGTCGGTGGCCTGGTACTGACCTTGCTCACGCTGCCCACCATCATCATTGCCACCCGAGGGGCGCTGATGGGCGTCTCCCCGGCCCTGCGCCAGGCGGCCTTGGGCATGGGCGCCAGCAAGACCCAGATGGT
>CAMLKN010000190.1 GCA_946480655.1 uncultured Devosia sp.
CAGCAGGGCCAGCGGCATCCGGTTGGTCAATCTGTTCGTGTTTGCCGTCATTTGATGCGCTCCGTGGCCGATTGCCTGGAGCACACCACGAAGCACGATCAAACAAAATTGCAGATAGTTGCCGATGCGTTATACATCGGCGTATGAATATCAGCCGAACAGCCAGCCGCGTTTGAACTTGTAGAACACATGCAGGCCGATCTGCGTGACCTTGGTCATGCGCGGGGCCCAGGCGGGACGCACATAGGTCGCATGGTAGTGGGTCGCATCACCCACTTCGGTCAGATAGAGCTCACCACTCGCCACTTTGGTAGCGATGTCCTCGGCCTGTTCCCAGGGACGGCGCTCGGTGATGGTTTCGGGAATGCCGTCGCAGGCGAACGAGAACTGGCAGGCATTGCGTTGGTTCTGGTTCTGGAAGACGACGCCGCAAATAGTGTCGGGATAGCGATGATCCTTGACGCGGTTGAGCACGACCTGGGCCACGGCCACCTGGCCGCGATAGGCCTCGCCGCGGGCCTCGAAATAGATCGCGGTGGCGAGACACCAGAGTTCCTTGTCGGACACCTGCATGGCATCTCCGGTCGACATGCCGCCGGTGGCCGGCGTGTTGGCGCGGGCATAGGCCAATTGCTCGGGCACGGCTTCGGGTAGCGCGACACCGGTCAAGGTCTCGTCGGATTTGGGGGCAATGCCGGCAATTGCGTCCAGCGCCGCTGCGGCGCCGGGGTGGAGCGAGGCCACGGACATGCGCGGACCGGCTTCTTCCGCCGCTTCGCTCTGCGCGACGGCAATGCTGGACTGCCCGAAGGCTGCCGGGTCGGCGGGAGCGCGCAGGGCGGCGATCTTCAACCGCGCCTCTTCGAAGCCCTTGGTGAAGGCTGCCATGTCCACGGCCGGGCGGACACGATCGGTCTTCTCCGCGCGATTGGGCCCGGTGAAGCTTGCGCTGTCGAACATGTGATCGACCGAGCCAGTGATTACCGGATCAACGCCGGAGAAGCTCAGGCTGGCCTGGGCAATGGCAACGGGTTGGACCTGACCGGGCAGGCCGGCCGAGCCAAGGGGGGCAGAACCGGGTCCGAAGGCGCCGCCGGACAGGCCAATATAGGTAAGGGGTGCGATGATCGTCATCGCCAGCGTCCTGGCGAGGCCGGAGCCTCGGCTAACCGCTCTGACCGGGCGCGACGGCGCCACCGGCCGGTGGGAAAGTGCCATAAAATCTACTCAACGCTACGCAACACGAACTACGCGCGGCAAATGTGACGCTCAAATGCCGCTGGTCGTGATGATCGGTTATTAAGGTTAGCGCTGCGTAAATGGCGTTATGGGCGTGCAAAGGGCGCTGATGTGGCGTGGATGGGGCGGTTCCATCACTTGAGTGCGGCAAATCGTGCCGCATAGAGCCTATTGGCCGCAGGCAGCAATGACCGGTGCCACTTCCTGGGCAAAGGCATCGACGCGAAAACGCACCGAGAGCGAGCGTGTACTGGCCGGCGTCACGCGCACGGTCAGGTTGGTTGCGCCGATCAGGCCATCCAGAAAGGCCATTGCGTCGGCAGTGTTGTCGATCAGGATAGCCGTGTTGTCGGCATTGACCGGCAGCGTGGAGGAACGCGCCCGCGCCAGGTCGTATTGCAGGGTGATACCGGTATCGCGCCCGAGCGACGACATGGTGTTCCCTGCAAAGGCAAAGGCAACCTGCAGGATATTGGCCTCGCAGAACACGGTGATGGTCGCCGGGGCGCGACCGCTCGGGCGGGCGGGGATCAATTGCTCCGATTCAAGGGTTACCCCCAGGGGCGCATCCGTCGCGCCGGCGGATCGAAACAGCGCATCGTAGCAGGCAAGGCGTTCGGCATCGTCGGCCAGGGGGGCGCACTGCGCGCCGGTCTGGGCCAGGGCTGGCGCAGAAGGCGTCATCAGCATCGGCAGCACAAAGGCGAGAACCAATCTTTTCACGAACGCTATGCCCCTTCCCGAACCGTGGCCCTCATCGGGCTCTTGTACTGACCCTACCCATATAGGTAGCGCTGGCGGCTATTTAAGCCGAAGACTGGGCCAAGGTCAGCCGGGCCACCGGCACACGATAGGGTGAGCAGCTGACATAGTCGATTCCGAGACCGGCGAAGAACTTGAGCGACGTCGGATCACCAGCATGCTCACCACAAATGCCGATCTTGAGGCGCGGGTTGGCCGCCCTGCCCCGCGCAATGGCAATGGCGATCATTTCGCCCACGCCCTTTTCGTCGATGGTCACGAAGGGGTCACGCTCATAGACCCCCTTGCGCTGATAGGCGGCAAGGAAGGTCGGCGCGTCGTCGCGCGAAATACCGAAAGTGGTCTGCGTCAGGTCGTTGGTGCCGAAGGAGATGAAGTCGACCATGGAGGCGATGTCCCCTGCCCGCAAACAGGCACGCGGCAATTCGATCATCGTGCCGAAGGAAAAGCGGATGCGGTCCGACCGTCCCAGCCCCGCATTGTCGAGGATGGTCAGGGCCCGCTCGCGGACCCAGGATACTTCCGTGGCCGTGGAAACGAAGGGCACCATGACCTCAACCACGACCGGCTCGCGCTGGGTCTCGCTGGCAGCACGGGCGCCGGCCACGATCGCCTGCATCTGCATCTGCAGGATTTCGGGATAGGTGATGGCCAGCCGCACGCCCCGGTGACCCAGCATGGGGTTGATCTCGGCAATCCGCTCGAGCCTGAGGCGGAGTGCGCGCACCGCAACGCCGAGCGAGGCCGCGGTTTCCTCGATCTCCTCATCAGTGCGCGGCAGAAACTCGTGCAGCGGCGGATCGAAGAGACGGACCGTTACGGGCAGGCCCTGCATGGCAGAGAACAGGGCCGAATAGTCGCCGGTCTGGAAATCGACGAGGCCCGCCAGCGCCCGCGAACGCGCGTCCTCATCCTCGGAGAGGATCATGCGGCGCAGGGCGACCATGCGCTCGGGCGAAAAGAACATATGTTCGGAGCGGGCCAGGCCAATGCCTTCGGCGCCGAAGCTCAAGGCGGTCTGGGCAGACTCGACGGTTTCCACATTGGTGCGCACCGCGATGGTGCGGCTGGCATCGGACCACTTGAGGAGCTTGCCGATGGCGCCACCGATCTGTGGCTGCGCCAGCGGCAGAGTGCCCAGGTAGACGGCCCCGTCGGTGCCATCGATGGTCAGGCGATCCCCCGCGCGGAATTCGCGCTCGCCGATACGGCAGACCATTTCGAGCGTGTCGACGGAAAGGCTCCGCACCCCGGCAACGCAGGGCTTGCCGGTGATGCGGGCAATGACGCCGGCATGGCTCGACATGCCGCCTCGGGCGGTGAGGATGCCCGTGGCGGCCTTCATGCCCTCGATATCAGCGGGACCGGTTTCGTTGACGACGAGGATACAGTGCTTGCCGCGGGCCCTGAGGCGCGCGGCGTCGTCCGGATTGAACGTGATGATGCCGCTGGCGGCGCCGGGGGAGACGCCCAGTCCTGTGGCAATGGGTGTCACCTCCTCGGGCGATTTCAGCCGTGGATGCAGCATCAGGGCCAGGCGACTGGCATCGACGCGTGTCACCGCGCTGTGCGGAGTCCAGACCTTGCGCTCCACACGGTCGACCGCGGCCTCCAGTTCCGCCCCGGCGCTGGCCTGAACGGGGCGCGCCGAGAGGAAGGTCACCTTGCCGCTGTTGATGGCCACAAGGCACGCCATGTGCCGCCCGGCCTTGGCATCGAGCAATTCCACCAGGGCACCCACGTCATCGGGCAGGCGCGGCAGCGGCGCACCATTGAGCGGTGCCGGCCCCATAGCGCCGGTCGTGGCATTGCGGGTGAGAAACTGTTCGATTTCGCCCTCGGCCACGGCCTGGACCAACACGATCTGGCGGGCCCGATCATCATCGTGGCGCGGCGCTGTCCAGCCGCGGCCGTGAAAGCCATAGCTCTCGAAGGCCTGCTTGATCGCCTTGGCCAGGGGCTTGGCCGGATCGACCGAATCTTCGGGGGCCGTCGGAGCGGCGATCCCGAGGCGCGCCGGGGCGAGGCCGCTATTGTGGGAAGAAGCAGACGTGCGCACCACCAGTTGCGGCGGCGCACTATCCTTGGCGACGAGCTTGAAGAGGCAGGCCACCCAGTGCGTGCGCAGGCGCGTGTCGCGCCGTGTCCGTTCGGCCTGCAATTCTTCCCAGGCCGCGCGGGTAATGGCGATGGTGGGCACGGTGGGGAAGCCGGCTTCGCCGACCCGGAAAATCCAGCGGGACTTGCCCGTTAGCAGCTTGAGCTGGGCAGCGCTCAGGTTCGCCTTCCCCGTCGCTGGGGCAATCGCAAACATTTCCTGCGCCAAACTCACCTGGAACCGTCCTGGTCATACTAAGAGCTGCATATTGCCCATGCCCTGCCCCGGCTGCAACAGCACTTGACTTGCCGGGGCCGCGAAAGCATCTCTCCTGCCATGGAAAAAAGGCCGCACCTCGACATTCTGCTCTGCGCCCCGCGCGGATTCTGCGCCGGCGTGGACCGCGCGATCCAGATCGTGGAACTGGCGCTCGAAAAATACGGGGCGCCGGTCTATGTGCGCCACGCCATCGTCCATAACAAATACGTGGTCGAAGGCCTCAAGGCCAAGGGCGCCGTGTTTGTCGAGGAACTTGACGAGATCCCCGAGACGGAGGCGCCCGTCGTCTTCTCGGCCCATGGCGTGCCCAAGAGCGTGCCGGCCGATGCCAAGGCGCGCAACATGTTCTTCCTCGACGCGACCTGCCCGCTGGTCAGCAAGGTGCATGTCGAGGCCTCGCGCCACTTCGAGGAAGGCCACGAAATCGTGCTCATCGGCCATGCCGGTCATCCAGAAGTCATCGGCACGATGGGCCAGCTGCCCGCCGGCGCGGTCACGCTGATCGAGACGGTGGAGGACGCGAATGCCTTCACCCCGAAAAACCCCGAAACGCTTGCCTTCGTGACCCAGACAACGCTCACCGTCGATGACACGCGTGAGATCGTCGCCGCCCTGCGGGCGCGCTTCCCTGCCATCAACGGACCGCACAAGGAAGACATCTGCTACGCCACCACCAACCGGCAGGAGGCCATCAAGG
>CAMLKN010000191.1 GCA_946480655.1 uncultured Devosia sp.
AGCGCAGGGTGATCTTGCCCTGTTCGAACAGGGCCTTGCAGTCGGCCGAGTCCTTTTCGAGATCGCTGTCGAGCAGGGTGCCGGCCACGCCGGGGCCTTCGAAGCGCGGATCGTCGCAGACGTCGTCATTGGCATAGGACGAGGAATTGTCGCCGAATTCGATGCCCGAGGAATCGTAGGGCGCGCCCAGGATATAGTCCGGGGTGAAGACCGGCTTGATCGAGATGGCGCCGCTCGCCTCCAGAGCCTGGCAATCGCTGGCATCGCTCATGACGTCCACGCTCGAAAGCTTCTTGGCCATGCCATCTCCAGTGAAGCGCCAGTCGTCGCACTGGCCGTCATTGGCCCATTCGGACGTATCCGAACCGTAGTCGAAGACGCCGCCCAGTTCGTTGGCCGATTTCAGCGAGGCATTGCCGGCGAGGAAGGCCGCGCGGCAGTCGCTGGCGTCCTTCATGCGTTCGCTGTCCGAAGGATCGGAAACCACGCCCGAGCCGACAAAGTCCGGATCGTCGCATTCCCCGTCATTGGGCCAGGTACCGCTGTCATCGCCGAAGTCGATGCGGTTGGCGAGCGCCTCCATCACCGAGGCGGCGACGGGGGTCTGGCTGGGCTGGTCGGGCGTGTCCCCGGCCAGGGTGATGGTCCCGTCCTCATAGGCCTGACGGCAATCGGAGGCGTCATGCATCATGTCGGCTTCGGTCGGTTCGCTGGCCATGCCCGAGCCGGTAAAGCGCGGATCGTCGCATTCCTGGTCATTGGCCCATTCGGACGTGTCGTCGCCGAAGTCGATATCGCCCATCATCGTGGGGTCGCTGTCGCCCACCAGCGAGATGGTGCCGGCCTCGAAGGCCGTGCGGCAATCGGTGGCGTCGCGGCCAATGTCGGCATCTTCCAGTTCGGAAGCCATGCCGGTGCCGGCAAAGCGCGGGTCGTCGCATTCGCCATCATTGGCCCAGTTGGAACTGTCATCGCCGAAGTCGATGTCGCTGGTCTGGCCGACCGGCGGATCGCCGGCGATCTCCTGGCCCTCGGCCAGGCTGATCGAACCGGCTTCGAACAGGGTGCGGCAGTCGGTGGCATCCTTGCCGATATCGGCATCCTCGAGTTCGGCGGCCATGCCGGTGCCGGCAAAGCGGGGATCGTCGCATTCCCCGTCATTGGCCCATTCGGAGGTATCGTCGCCGAAGTCCACGTCGCCGGTTTGCGCCAGGCCCGGCGCGGACAGGCCTGCCGCCAGGATCAAGGCCGCGCCGAACGCGCTCAGGCGCCTGCTTAATGAGTGCATGTCTTGTTCTCCCTCAACACCAATGCCGCCCCACATGGCCACTACCTTATAGCGGCTTTATGGCGGCCAGAAGTGGGAAAGCTAATCGAGTTGCGCGCGCCGGCGTGTTTCGAGCCGCGCGAACAGCCACGACCCGAAGAGCACCATGGCGGTGCCCAGGGCATGGAACAGGGTGAATTCCTCGCCCAGGACAAGAACCGCCAGCAAGATGGTGATGATGGGGCCGAATGAGGCGGTCGAGGAGGTGGCGCGCGGGCCGATCCGGCTGATGGCGCCATTGAGCAGGAAGGAGGGCAGGACCGTGCCGAAGACGCCCAGCATCAGCCCGAGGAACCACACATAGGGCGTGAACCCGGCATAGGTGGCGGGACCATCGACCACGAGGCTCTGGACCACGGCCAGTATCGCGGCCGTAGACATGCCGATGCAGGTAAAGAGCGCCGAGCCCAGAACCAGCATCTGCCGCTTGGCCAGGTGCTGGTAGAGGGCGAAGGTGAGGGCCGAGGCGAGCACGAGCAAGGTGCCCAGCAGGAGGCCATCGGGCCGTACGCTGAGGTTCCAGGCGAAGATGACCATGAGGCCGCCATAGCTCAGCAGCATGGCCGGGATCAGCGCCCAGTTCATGCGGTCGCCAAAGAACCAGACCCCGAAGAGCAGCACGAAGAACGGATAGGTGAAGAGCACCAGCCGCTCATACTGGGCCGAGACGAAGGCGAGACCGGCAAAGTCGAGATAGCTCGAGAGATAATAACCCAGTGCGCCAACTGCCATGGCCGCGAGCAGGCGACCTGGTGTCAGCAAGGCACGCAACTGGCTGTTGCGGCTCAGCAGCGAGATCAGGATGACGAGATAGACCGGCAGCGCCACCATCATCCGCAGGGCCAGGGTCGCTTCGGTGGAAACGCCTTCGGCGAAGGCGAGCTTGATGAAGATGCCCTTGGTCGAAAACAGCGTGGCGCCGCCAAGGGCCAGCATATAGCCCAAGGTGTCGATTGCAGGCTGTGAGGTCTGGCCGGGCGCGGTGGTCATGGATGCGGCTTTGAGCGAGGTGTGATCAACCCAGCATTAGGCTCCCGGGTCAGCCGTTCAAAGCCGGGAAGGCTCATTTCCGTCCAGTAAGCCCGCTCAGCCGCGCGGATGCGCCTTGGCATAGCTTTCCATCAGGCGCTCAGTATCGACCTGGGTGTAGATCTGCGTGGTCGAGAGGCTGGCATGGCCCAAAAGTTCCTGGATGGCCCGCAGGTCGCCACCCTTGCCCAAGAGGTGGGTGGCAAAGGAATGCCGCAGGGCATGCGGGGTCGCCGAAGGCGGCAGGCCAAGGGCGGAGCGCAATTGCTGCATGCGCAACTGGATGAGGCGGGGCGAGAGCACGCCACCACGGACGCCGCGAAACAGCTTGTCACCGGGCCAGAGCTTGAAGGGCGCCAGGGCAAGATAGGTGTCGATGCTTTGCCGCACCGGGGCGATCAACGGCACCATGCGCACCTTGCCCCCCTTGCCGGTGACGCGCAGCGTATCGGTCTCGAGGTCGGCCTTGGTCAGCGCCAGGGCCTCCGAGATGCGCAGGCCGGCGCCATAGCAGAGCGAGATGACCGCCATGTCGCGCGCCGCGACCCAGGGCCGGTCTTCCATTTCCTCGGTGGCGGCGATGGCGGCCTTGGCTTCGACCACCGTCAGTGCCTTGGGCAGGGAACGGCCAATCTTGGGGGTCCGAATAACATTGAGGGCCTCGGTGGCCAGGGTCCCTTCGCGCTCGAGATAGCCGAAGAAGCTCTTGAGCGAGGAGAGGACCCGCGCCAGCGAGCGCGAGCCGAGGCTTTCACTGCGGCGCTGGGCCATGAAGGCGCGGATATCGGCGCCGCGCAGGTCCCTGAGGCTTTGCAGCGAAACTGGCCCGCCCATATGGTCGGCGAGAAAGCTCATGAACTGGCCAAGATCGCGGCCATAGGCCTCCAGGGTCTTGGGCGCCAGGCGCCGCACCGATCCCAGGTCGCGCAGCCAGGCGTCGATCCGGCTGCGGACAAACTCGTCGGTGGCGAAGGCGCTGTCGGTCATGGCCCCAATCTAGCCGCGACTGGTTAGCAAAGCCTAGCCGAAGGGCCGCCAACCGGACCAGTCGCGCGGCCGCTCCGGCTGGGCGAGACCGAGATCGGCATGAAGGCGCGACGGGAGTTTCGCGGGCCGGCGGGCGGCGCGGCTCTTGCCCACCAGCCAGTCATAGAAGCTGGCCTCGCGGACGATACCCACCATGTCGTGGGGTGCGGGATGGTGATTTTGTTCGATCACGGCTGTTCTCCTCTCTTGCCATGGAGAGAACACTACAAGAACATTGTGACAGGCCGTGTCAGCAGGGCAGGGGCCGAATCGCTTGCATTGGCCCGTCGCCGATGCGAGCAGAACGGGCACAGATGATAGATCGTCCGGACATTGTTGCGGTGATGGTGGGGGTGGCCGTCGAAGGCCCCTACAGCTATCGCGTGCCCGAGGGGATGGCGGTCGAGCGCGGCTCGATTGTTGCCGTGCCGCTGGGGCCGCGGCTGATCCTCGGCGTGGTCTGGGGTCCGCCCAAGGACATGATCGCCCACAATCGCCTGCGCGACATCGCCCATGTCTATGACGTGCCGCCGCTTTCCGAGGAATTGCTGCGGACGGTCGAATGGGTGGCGCGCTATACACTGGCTGCCCCCGGCCAGGTGTTGCGCGGGGTGCTGCGCTCGCCCGAGGCGCTCGATGCACCCAAGCCGGTCATTGCCTATCGCCGCACCGGCCATGAGCCGGAAAAGCTCACCCCTGCGCGTCTGAGGGTACTCGATTGCCTCATGGACGACATGGCCTGGCCGAAGCCGGCGCTGATCGGCGCCAGCGGCGTCTCCTCTTCAGTCATCGACGGGCTGGAGCGTGCCGGGGCCATCGAGAAGCTGGAAATGCCGGCGCCGCCGGTGGTCATGCCGCCCGATCCGGATGACAATCCGGCGCGCCTCAGCCCCGAACAGCAGAAGGCGCTGGACCAGATCCTGGCGCTCGATGCCCATGCCTTCGGCGTGGCGCTGCTCGATGGCGTGACCGGCGGCGGCAAGACCGAAGTCTTCTTCGAGGCAGTGGCCGACACTTTGCGCGCCGGCCGGCAGGCGCTGGTGTTGCTGCCCGAAATCGCGCTCACCAATACCTTTATCGATCGCTTCACCCGCCGCTTTGGCACGCGCCCCGCCGAGTGGCATTCCGACATGACCCCGGCCCAGCGGGCCAAAGTCTGGCGCGGCGTGCTCGATGGTTCGGTGCGGGCCGTGGTGGGCGCGCGCTCGGCGCTGTTCCTGCCCTTCCGGGAGCTGGGCCTCATGGTGCTCGATGAGGAACATGACGGGGCCTACAAGCAGTCCGACGGCTTTACCTATCACGCGCGCGACATGGCCATTGTCCGCGCCAGCCTGGCGCAGGCGCGCGTCATCCTTTCCTCGGCCACGCCCTCGGTGGAATCGCGCAACAATGCCAATCACGGGCGCTATGCCCATGTCGTGCTCGAAAGCCGCTTTGCCGACGCGGCCATGCCCGATGTCACCGCTATCGACATGCGCACCGACGGCCCGGAAAAGGGCGAGTGGATCGCGCCGGCTCTCGCCCGCGAAGTGTTCGCGGCGCTCGACCGGGGTGAGCAGGCGCTGCTGTTCCTCAACCGGCGCGGCTATGCGCCGCTGACGCTTTGCCGAAGTTGTGGACATCAATATCAGTGTCCCGACTGTTCGAGCTGGATGGTCGAGCA
>CAMLKN010000192.1 GCA_946480655.1 uncultured Devosia sp.
TCGATCATGATGTGGGGGTGCGCTACCACTGGCTGCGCCAGGCCCAGCGCAACGACGGCAGCGCCGAGCATGCTTGGAAGAAATCGCTTCAAGTGCAGCCTCTAGTGCACGGGATGGATGGCGAACCAGTCCACCAGGTGGTCGATCAACGCCCGTACCTTGCCGGCCAGGTGGCGTCGGTGCGGATAGACGGCCTGAAGGGTCTGCCCGGTCGGCACGTAGTCCGCAAGAACCGGCACCAGCTCACCCGACCTGACAGCGGGTTCCGCCAGATAGGAGGGCAATCCGGCAAAACCGAGGCCCATTATTGCCGCAGTGCGCGCGGCCAGCGGCGAGTTGACCCGCACTGGCCCGTTGACTGGCACCGATATGGTCTTGCCATCCTCGGAAAAGCGCCAGTTCGACTGGCCCTGCAAGTTGACATCGACGATGCACGGCAAGTGCCGCAGGTCCTCGGGATGCTTGGGCGTGCCCACGCGCTTCAGCAGGTCCGGAGATGCCCCCATGACCAGGTGCATATCGGCAATCTTGCGCGCGATCAGCGAGGAATCGGCCAGCGTCGAGATGCGCAGGGCGACGTCGATGCCCTCGTCCACCAGGTCGACATAGCGATCCTCCAGCCGGAGATCGAGCGTCACTTTCGGGTGCTTGGCGAGATAAGCAAAGATCGCCGGGGCCAGCGTGCTCTCGCCGAAATTGCGCGGTGCCGATACGCGGAGCAGGCCACGCGGCTCTGCGGTCTGGTCGGCAATGGTGGCGTCGAGATCGTCCAGTTGCTGCAACAGGCTCGACGCTTCCCGGTAATAGGCCTCGCCCGCTTCGGTCAGACTGAGGCGTCGTGTCGTCCGGTTCATCAGCCGCACGCCCAGATAGTCTTCCAAGTCTGTCACATATTTGCTGAGCAGCGCCTTGGAACGTCCATGCTGTCGTGCCGCGGCGGAAAAGCCACCGGCGTCGAACACCTGCACGAAGGCACGGATGCGCGAAAGATCCTGCGTCATGGCGAATCCGTTCGTCCGGAAAAGGTCAATGGACGCATAACTCATCTGCACTGGGTGAACAATAACGCCCCTTGGTCGTTCTGCGATTAACGATAGGATGCAAGGCCAATCGACGGCGATAAGGAGATCGGACTATTTTCCCGCCCATGTCCAGACCCTCATCCCGCTCCACGCTCTACAGGCTCATCGAAGCCGGCCAGCTTGCGCATAGGGCATTGACCGTGCCTGTCGTTGAAAAGGGTCTCGAGCCGGGCGACGATGCCATCCTGTTCGTACTCGGCCGCTCCGGGACGACCGAGACCGATCTGGCAGAGGAGCTGGGCCTGTCACCGGACATGCTTTCGGGACGCCTGGAGCGCCTGGCCGGCCGCGACCTCGTCACCCGCCAGGCCGTCGGCCCGGAACTCCAGCCTGGCCTGGCGCTGACCGAGCGGGGCGTCCGCCTGCGCAATGCCCTAGCCGATCACTGGGCGCAACTTGAAGAGGCGCTGCTGGGCGAACTCAAACCCAAGCAGCGCAAGAAGTTCGGCGAGGCGCTGGGGCGCTTCGTCGATCTCCTGCGGCTCTAGCGCGCTTTCCACAAAAGTGGACACCACTTTTGCGGTTCGAGAGCGCGACAAATCAAAGAGGTAGAGCTCTCGTTCTGATTCCATCAAAACGAGAAATGCTCTAGCGTGCCGCTCACCCGAACTCACCAGACCCTCGTTCAGCTTGGGTTCATGCGCAATGTTGTTTCCTGAGACCAAGGCGTCAAAGCCACTCACAGGGAAAGGACATGATCATGGCCCTTCACAAGAAACTCCTGGCATCGGGCCTCGCCACTCTGGCCGTCATTGCGACCACCGTGGCGGCCTCTGCCGCGCCGGCCATCGCCACCGGCAATGTCAACGTGCGCACCGGCCCCGGCACCGGCTACCCCCGGATCGACACGCTCTACCGCGGCCAGCAGGTCGACGTGCAGTACTGCCGCGGCAGCTGGTGCTATGTCGAAAAGCGCGGCCCCGATGGCTGGGTCTCCGCCAACTATCTGCGCAGCGGCCGCCCGAGCTGGGATGATGATTGGGATGACGACTGGTACAATCCGCGTCCGCCCCGTCCGCCCCATTGGGACCCGTATCCGCCGCGCCCACCGCGTCCGCCGCACTGGGACCCCTGGCCGCAGCCCATCCATCCGGGCAATCCGGGCGCCCAGGTTTGCTTCAACGGTCCGAATGGATATTTCTGCATCGGCAGCTGATCGCCGGCCAGACCTTCGCAACGCCGCCCACGGGCGGCGTTGTCATTGGCGCTACTCGACCATGAGACGGTCGATGTCGATGCCGCGTTTCTCCAGCGGCGCCCGCATGCGGCGCGACAAGAACTCATTCGTACCATAGGTCACGATGGCCCCGATGGCGGCGATGGCGGCGAAGCCCAGCCAGCCCTCCTGGCTGCCCGCCACAGCCGCCAGCAGGACACTGGCCACGCCGCAACCGAGCACGATCCAGCTCTTGCGCTGCTCGGCGACCTTGAGGTTCCGTGCTCCCGAATGCAGCAGGTCACGCAGTTCCATGTCGCTCATGGCAGCCAGTTCGGGACTCTTCCGCTCGCGCCTGATCGTTTCGATATAGGCGTCGACCCGGCGCATGGTCAGCGCCTCGCGCCGGCTCTCCCGCCCCTTGCGCGTCAGCATCGTCCAGCCGCCGCCAATCAGCAGCAGAACCAGGGCGATTTCGATTAGCCAGATCATCGCGCACCTCCCATCATTGAAAACACATGCCCTTGTGACCCATCGAGTTCAAGACCCGCCTATTCGACGGCGGGCACGGCTTCCTGGGCAACCTTGGGCACCAGGCGCGCCCGCTCGCGCGCCATGACCACCAGGCCCGCCGCAACAATGATGGCGGCGCCAAGCAGCGAGATCGCATCGATCCACTGCCCGAACACCACGATGCTGAGCACGATGGCCCAGGGCAGCGAGAAATAGTTGAACGGCTGCAACACGCTGGCCGGGGCCATGGAGAGAGCTATGGTCATCAGGCCATGGCCGGCGCAGGTGGTGATCATCACGACAACGACCATTGCCAGATCGGCCCAACCCATGTTCTGCCAGAAGAACACCCCCACCCCGCTCGATAGCACCAGCCCGACCACGGCGGCATAGGTCATGCTGGTCGCCGCGCTATCGATGGCAGCCACTTTGCGCGTGATGACGATATACAGGGCATAGAGCGCCGCCGAAGCCAACGCGAAGCCGGCACCCCAGCCCAGCGGCACGCCACCGGGTCGCATGATCACCAGCGCCCCGACGAATCCTGCGCCCACCGCAGCGAAACGGAAAATGCCCACCTTTTCGCCCAATACCGGAATAGCGAACAGTGTCACCAGCAGCGGATAGACGATGACAATAGCCTGGAGCTCGCCCAGCGGCACCGTCTGCAGGGCCAGGGCGAAAAACCAGATATCGGCCATCAGCAGCACGCCGCGCAGGATCTGTAGTCGCGGTGCCCGCGTATGCAGCGCCTGCCGCAGCGGCGCCTGCCTTGCCACCAGGAACAGCGCGAAAACCGCAAAGCCCCAATAGCGCATCATGGTGATCTGGAAAGGAGAATAGTCCTGCACCAGGGTCTTGGCGACGGCATCTTGGATGCCGAACACGCCGATCGTCGTCAGGGTGAGGATGATGGCGCGCCCGACCTGGTCGGCGCGCTGCGGATGGAGGGGCATGAAAAACTCGAATCAAAAACGCCTCGCAACGCCGTCGCGAGGCGCCCCAAGCCTAGTGCAAGGCTCAGCTCTTCGCCATGGCCGACTTGATGACGCCGGCGATCGCGGTCAACAATCCGCCGCCGACCAGGCCGGTAGCGCCCTGTCCGGCGAGCGCGCCGAAGTCCAGCGAGCCCGCGGTTCCCGCTGCGCCGGCGGCTGCACCCACCATCGAGTCGAGACCCGGAATCATTCCGGCCAGCCAGGTTCCGGCCAGCCCGCCAATGGCACCGACAATGGTATTGCCGGCGGTGCCGAGGTTCAGCTGCTTCGCCAATTGCCCGATGACATTGCCGCCAGCGCCGCCAGCGATCAGTTGCACCAGAATGGGCACGATAACGTCCATGCTAGTCCCCCCTCTTCTGCGCGAGGCCTCCCGCCTCGCAACATCATGACGCTACGCCTGTTTTGTCGCGGGGCATAGCACAAAACCCTGCTGCCACGGCCTGACGCCCGCGCCCCTTAATGCCCAATTTACTGCCCGCCCGATTGATGCGCCCTCCCGTTCCGGCCTATGGTCCGCCTGATGTCCAAACCGCACGAATCCCTGTCGAATCAGCCTCTTCCCGTGGCCCTTGTCACCGGCGCCAGCGACCGTATCGGCGCCTCCATCGTCGCTGCGTTGTCCAAACAAGGGTACGGGGTGGTGATCCATTACCGTTCCGACCGGGAGGGCGCCCAGGATCTCAAGCAGCGCATCGAAAAAATGGGGGGCCGCGCCGCCGTTCTCCAGGCTGACCTGGCCCGCCGGGAAGAGCGCGGCACGTTGATCGAAAGGGCAGCGCGCCTCCTCGGCCCGATAACCACGCTCGTGAACAATGCATCGACTTTCGAGCCCGACAGCGCCCGCGACATCGATGAGGCGCTTTGGGACGCTCACTTTGCCGTCCATGCCGAGGCCCCCATCTTCCTGGCACGCGATTTCGCGGCCCAGCTGCCGGAAGGGGCCGAGGGCAATATCGTCAACATCATCGACGAGCGCGTGCTCCGCCCCAGTCCGGCCTATTTCAGCTACTTCCTGTCCAAGTCGGTGCTCTGGACGGCCACGCAGACCCTGGCCCAGTCGCTCGCGCCGGCGATCCGCGTCAATGCCATCGGCCCGGGGCCGGTGCTGCCGCACAAGGGCCAGAGCCAGGCCGATTTCGATCAATCGGTGGCGGCGCTCCCGCTCAAGCGCAATGCCGACCCCGATGAGGTCGCACGGGGCGTGCTGGCAATCCTGTCCATGCCCTCCTATACCGGCCAGATGCTCGCCCTCGATGGCGGCAAGCACCTCGACTATCCGGCCCGCCG
>CAMLKN010000193.1 GCA_946480655.1 uncultured Devosia sp.
CGGGCCAGCACTGCCGCGACGGCGAGCCCCAGCGTCAGGCCCACCCGCACGAGCAGGTTGTCGCCATAGAGCCCGCCCAGCCCGGTGCACAGCGACAGCGCGCCGATGACGAGGATGATCTGGGCAAAAAGCTGCAGGCGCGCCATGCCCTGCATGCGGATGAAAAGGCCGGCGCCGAACAGCACGACGCCGAGGGCCACCAGCGTTTCCAGCGTCGGCAGGAAGGCCGCGATGCCGCAGGCAACCGCCGTCGCCCCCAGCGCGTAGAGGATATTGGCGCCCAGGGCCCCGGTATCGGCCGCGGCGAAGCCCTTCAGCCGCTCAGCCTCCTCCGGCGTGATCCGGCCGGACTTGACCAGCGCATCGAGATCGAGCGTGACCTTCATTGCCTCACCTCCCCCGCAAGTGGGCCAAGGCTAGAACAACCGCTCGATTCTGCCCACAGCCCGCCACACCTGCACTGGCCGCATGGTAACAATCTTTCATCGGCACTTGCCGATGAAAGGCAAAAGTTGCATCTAGGGCAACGATCACCTGACCCAGCCGGCCAAGGAAATTTCATGTCCAAGCTCTTTTCGCCTGTCGCCCTGCGCGGCCTCACCCTGCGCAACCGCACCGTCGTCGCCCCGATGTGCCAATATTCCGCCATCGACGGCTTCGCCAATGACTGGCATTTCGTGCATCTGGGGCGCTTCGCCCTTGGCGGTTTCGGCCTGGTGATCGTCGAGGCGACCGGCGTCCTGCCCGAGGCGCGCATTTCCTATGGCGACCTTGGCCTGTGGAAGGACGAGCACATCGCCCCCCTCGCCCGCATCGTCGATTTCCTCCACGCCAATGGCGCCGCCGCCGGCATCCAGCTCGCCCATGCCGGCCGCAAGGCGTCTACCCCGGTCACCTGGCACACGGCCGAAGACCTCGCCACCGAGGAAGGCCGCCGGGAGCGGGGCTATGAGCACTGGCAGCCTGTCGCGCCCAGCGCCGAATCGCATGATCCGAACAATCCCGATTTCCAGGTCCCCACGGCTCTGGACGCGGACGGCATCCGTCGGGTCATCGACGGCTTCGTCGCCGCCGCCAAGCGCGCCGAAAAGGCTGGCTTCGACACGGTGGAAATCCATGCCGCCCACGGCTACCTGCTCAACCAGTTCCTGAGCCCGCTCGCCAATCACCGCACCGACCAGTATGGCGGCAGCCGCGAGAACCGCATGCGCCTCGTGCTCGAAGTGGCCGAGGCCGTCCGCGCCGCCTGGCCCGCCGACAAGCCGCTTTTGGCCCGCCTCTCGGTCAGCGACAATGCGCCGGGCGGCTGGACGCCGGAGGACAGCGTGGTGCTCGCCCGCGAACTCAAGGCACGCGGCGTCGATGCCATCGATTGCTCCAGCGGTGGCCTCGCCCAGGGGCGCATCGCGTCCACCGCCGCCTATCAGGTCCCCTTCGCCAAGACCGTGCGCGATGGCGCCGGCATTCCGACCATGGCCGTTGGCCTCCTGGGCGATGTGCAGGCGGCAGAAGCCATCCTCCAGTCGGGTGAGGCCGATTTCATTGCCCTGGCCCGCGGCGCCCTCGACGACCCCAACTGGGCCGTCCATGCCGCCCGTGTGCTCGATGGCGAATACACCCTCTGGCCGGTGCAGGCGCGTCGCGTTGCTGGACGCGACCAGGTCCTCGGCCTGCGCGGCTGATTTTCCCGGTAAGGCCACAGGGCGAACCAAATTTCGCCCCGATGTCCCGCTCAACCTTGCGGCCTGCTTCGCCGAGCACCAAGTGAGGCAGGCTGCAGGAGAGACAAAATGGATACCAAAGCCGCCATCCTCGCCCTCATGACCATGTGGGGCGTCGGCACCTGCACCGCCGTACCGGCCCTCGCGCAGGAGACCGAGCCGGCCGCCGAGGAAGCGGCAAGCGGCGAGAACAATCTCCTGCTCAACCGCGTCTGGGTGAAGGACGGCGATGCCTCCGCCCTGCCCGGCGTCATGCACATCTTCCTCGCCGATGGCACCATGGTCAGCGACAGCTGCTGGGAGACCTATCGCCTCTCGAACTGGAGCCAGGTTTCCGAGACAGCAATCTCATGGGACGAGGACGGCATGACCATCAATGCCGACATCTATTCCCTGACCGAGACCGAACTGGTTCTAAACCTCAAGCTGGTCGGCGGCGACGAGGAACAGCGCTTCGTGCCCGCCACCGCACCCTATGTGTGCCCGGACATGCCCAAATGAGACGCCTGGTGCTAACAGTGTGCTAGCAAATTCGGCCTCAGATGATGACCTGAGTGCCGATTTCGACCACGCGACCCGTCGGAATGTGGAAGTATTCGGTCGCGTCGCTGGCATTGCGCGCCAGTCGAATGAACAGTCGATCCTGCCAGAACCGCAATGGACCGGTCTTCTGTCCCAGTTTCAAAGAGCGGCGCGACAGGAAGAACGAAGTTGACATGATGTCGAACTTCCAGCCCAACTTGCGTGCCAGCGCCAATGCCTTGGGAATATTGGGCGTCTCCATGAAGCCGAACGTCACGACCACGCGGAAAAACAGCTCGTTATAGGCGTCGATCGTCACCTTTTCGTCGTCCGGCACCCGCGGCGAGGTTGAAGTCCGGACCGTCAGGATGACGTTCTGCTCGTGTAACACCTTGTAATGCTTGAGAGAATGCAGCAAGGCGGTCGGCGCCCCCTCGACATCCGAGGTCAGGAAAATCGCCGTACCCGGCACGGTCGTCGGCTTCTTCTTGGACAGGTTCTCGACCAGAAATTCGAGCGGAACTTCATCCTTGCGGGTCTTTTCCGCAAGGCGCCGACGCCCAGCCATCCAGGTCGCCATGATGAAGACCAGTAAGGTGGCTACCACGGTCGGCACCCAGCCGCCCTGGGTGAACTTGGCGAGGTTGGCTATGAAGAAGCCCAGGTCGATCAGCCCGAGCGGGATGACAACGGCCAGCGCCGAGACCAGTTTCCAGCCCCAGATGCCGCGCATGACGATGAACAGCAGAATGGCAGTCACCAGCATTTCGCCTGTCACGGCAATACCATAGGCCGCCGACAGGCCGCTCGAGCTGCCAAAGCCGATCACCAGGGCCGCGACGGCGATGAACAGCATCGTGTTCACCTGCGGCATGTAGATCTGCCCGCTCTGGGTCTCTGATGTGTGCAGAACATTGAGGCGCGGCAGCAGGTTGAGGTTGGTCGCCTGCCGCGCCAGCGAGTAAGCGCCTGAGATGACCGCCTGGCTGGCGATGACCGTTGCCATGGTGGCGAGGATCACCATGGGGATGCGCGCCCATTCGGGCTGCATCAGGAAGAACGGGTTCTCCGCAGCGTGCGGATGGGCCAGCACGAAAGCGCCCTGCCCGAAATAGTTCAGCAGAAGGCACGGAAAGACGATGATCAGCCAGCCCATGACGATGGGCTTGCGGCCGAAGTGCCCCAGGTCAACATAGAGAGCTTCCGCACCGGTCACGGCGAGGAAGACCGCGCCCAGGACGACCAGGGCGATGCCCGTGTGGTTGACGACAAAGGCAAGCCCATAGATAGGGTTGATGGCGAAAAGGACTTCAGGCGCCTCGCTGATATGGACGGCGCCCGATACGCCGAGCGACAGGAACCAGATGGCGGTAATCGGGCCAAACACGGCCGCCACCTTGCCGGTGCCAAAGCGCTGCACCATGAACAGCGCAATGATGATCAGCAGGGTGATGGGGACAATCCACCGCGTCAGGCGCGGCTCAACCACCTGCAGACCCTCGACGGCGGAAAGCACCGAAATGGCGGGGGTAATGATGGCATCGCCGAAAAACAGTGCGGCGCCGACCAGACCCAGCGCCAGCACAATCCCGCGATTGGATTTGACCGCCTTGCGCGCGAGCGACATCAGCGAGAGCGTGCCGCCTTCACCATTATTGTCGGCCCGGAGCACGAAGCCCACATACTTGACCGTCACGATCAGTGTCAGTGCCCACACGATCAGGGAGAGAAGACCCAGCACTTCATCGAAGCCTGCGACCGACTGACCACCATGGGTGGTGGCGTGCAGAGCCTCGCGGAAAGCGTAGAGCGGGCTGGTCCCGATATCGCCGAAGACAACCCCGAGCGCCCCAAGAACGAGGATCGGCAGGCTGGTTCTTGCGTGTCCGGCCTGGTCGGTCGCAACGTCACCGGCCTGGCGGCCGGCAGTTTCCGTATGCGTCATGAGCTTTGGGGCTCTCGCTGTTTCAGGGCGGGCGCCGCTATACACCCGCCACCCGTCACAGACAACACCCGTTGACCCGAATAGTTCAAAAGCGGTCAAGGGTCGCCCGTTTCCGGACAACCCTTGACTGGCAAACGAGGACTTGGAGGTCTTCGGATTATTCGGCCGCTTCTGCGACCTGCTCGGCGTCTTCCTCGCGGGCAGCCTTGGCCGCAGTGCCCCACCAGACAAGCTGGTCCAGCATGTCCTTGGTCGAGTTGGCAATCGAGCCTTCGATATCGGCCAGGGTCTTGGTGCCGCCGAAACCGGGGTGGACCGACATAAAGTCAGCGCCAGCAATGTGCACGGCCGACCGGGTCGAGACCATCTGCAGTTCGATGCCAATGGTGCGCAGGTTTTCGATGGCACGGGCAGCGCCGACAGTGCCGTAACCCACAGCACCGAAGGCCTTCTTGTTCCAGTTGGTATAGGCTTGGTCGATGGCGTTCTTCAGCGCACCAGTGATGGCACGGTTGTACTCGGCGACCACGAAGATGAAGCCGTCGAACTCGGAAATCTTGTTCTGCCAGCGAACAGCCTCGGCGTTCTGCGACGGCATCCAGGCATTGGAAGCCATCTCGTCGAAGAACGGCAGGTCGAAGTCGCGCAGGTCGACGATCTCGGCCTGGATTTCCGGGCGTGCATTCGCCTTTTCGAGGATCCACTTGGCGGGAATCTCGCCAAAACGGGTGGGGCGGGTGGACGAGATGATGACGCCGATCTTGAGCTTGGACACTGAATGCCCTCCTTGGTAACAAATCGTAACTGAGGCGATATATGTGCCTGTC